>NZ_JBWJAR010000010.1:16136-150434 GCF_056389225.1 Pseudarthrobacter sp. rb
AGGCGCCGCTCTGGTCGTTTCGGAACGCAGCGACGGCACTGTTTACACCCGAAAAGTCGTCGGTGATGCGGGCACGGAGACTTACTTGCGCTGACCCGGTCGTGACGTCGACAGTGTGCGGGGTGAAGCTGAACTCAGGTACAACTGGCCGGGTTGAATCCTGAAGTCCAACAACTTCCAGTTTGGGTGGGTTGAGTGGTTCGAGCGCGCTTGACCAGGTGTGTTGGTTTTTTGCTGCGTCTTCGAGATATGCGAGAGCAGGTGTCCACGGTCCGGGTGTTGCACCTTGGGGGATGGTTATGGTGCCGGTGTAGATGCCGTCGAGGGGGGTTCCGCTTTCGCGGTTCAACACCGCTAGGTAATAGGCGCCGCTCTGGTCGTTTCGGAACGCAGCGACGGCACTGTTTACACCCGAAAAGTCGTCGGTGATGCGGGCACGGAGACTTACTTGCGCTGACCCGGTCGTGACGTCGACAGTGTGCGGGGTGAAACTAAATTCAGGTACAACTGGCCGCACTTCATCGAAGGTTTGGCCTTCACCTTCGAGGGTGATGTCGGCGGCGGCGAAGTTGACGGTTGCGGGGATGGGGGTGTTGAGGCCTGTTGGGCTGGAGATGGAACCGTCCCGGTTGTAGCTCACTTCCCTGCCGTATCCGGTTCTGAACCTGACGCTCTGGAGGGTCCATTGGCCAGGGGCCATCCTGTTGCCGTCTGCAAGGTTCACGGCTTGCCCGCTCAGTTTCCCGGCAGTCCCTTCTACGGCGCCCCACCCGACACTTTGGGAGGAGCCGAGGGGGTCGGTGTAGGTGAACCAGATATTGGTGATGGGTACGTCCCGCACCTCCCAGTTGAAGGCGATTTCGCCTTGGTGCTGAACGACGGCGGGGGAGGTGCGTTCGAAGCTGACCAAAGACGGAACAGAAAGGTCCAGCTCACCTTCGAGGGTGATGTCGGCGGCGGCGAAGTTGACGGTTGCGGGGATGGGGGTGTTGAGGCCTGTTGGGCTGGAGATGGAACCGTCCCGGTTGTAGCTCACTTCCCTGCCGTAACCGGTTCTGAACCTGACGCTCTGGAGGGTCCATTGGCCAGGGGCCATCCTGTTGCCGTCTGCAAGGTTCACGGCTTGCCCGCTCAGTTTCCCGGCAGTCCCTTCTACGGCGCCCCACCCGACACTTTGGGAGGAGCCGAGGGGGTCGGTGTAGGTGAACCAGATATTGGTGATGGGTACGTCCCGCACCTCCCAGTTGAAGGCAATTTCGCCTTGGTGCTGAACGACGGCGGGGGAGGTGCGTTCGAAGCTGACCAAAGACGGAACAGAAAGGTCAAAACCCTCTTGCGAAGCATCGACAGCCGCAAAAGAAATTGAAGATCCAAGTGGACCAGCGATAATCAGGCAGAAGGCCGTCATCAATACAAGAACTTGGCGCCAAAAGATTCGAAAAGCCAACGCAACCCCCCAAAGGACAAAAATCTTTCCTACTATACAGGGTTACATTTAGCGAGGAATATGCCTTGGCTCTGGGCTGACCCTCGCCTGCAGCAACCCGATTCGTCCGTGCGCTTTCCCAACGGCAACATAACCCGGATCTACCTCGGGGGGGCTTCGCTCAAAAGTTGTTTGCGTGTTCTGGCGACAAGAGCATTTCTCCGAAGCGTCTATGTCAAAACACATTCTTCCGCTTAGCGCTCATAGTGCTGCTCAGGGGTCCGCTCGTCCGCCTGACCGACGTATCTGTGAATTTGTATTGGTACCTGAGGGGGCGGCCGCGGCGCCGCGGTCCCTGGGCTGGATGGGTCGGTATGTTTTGGTGTCGTTCGCTTCGCTCCTGCCGGTGGAGATTCCTTTCGTGGCGAGACAAGTGCTTTTTGTAAGAACTGGCTGCCGGTGGCACATCTCAAGGGGAACTGGGTCGTGTTGTGACGGCGTGTCAGTTGGCGAGGCGGTACATCAAGGCCGCCATCACGTCAGGGTGGCCTGGGACAAGGGCCTGAAGGGCTTGGTGCCATCTGCCTCTGGCCACGAAGTATCTATCGGGCCGAAGCCACCTACGAGCCCCCGGCACCAGTTCAAAGCGTGCCGGGACCTCTGTCGTAGAATCGTGGCGGGGGTCAGCCGGTGATTCCCGTCTGCCCGCGCTCAGCCGTAGTTGGAGGCTGGTGCCCATCCCGAGGATGCCCCGCCCATGTTCAGACCACGGCCCTTCGCTGCAGCTGCCCTCGCCCTGGCCATCGTCCTGCCCGGTGCGGCACTGACGGCACTTCCCGCCCAGGCCACCGGGGCTGCCCCATTCCCAGAACTGCCCGCCCGCGTATCCCGGTCGCCGGTCACTCCGCCCGCGGCAGCCACAGACCAGTTCATCGTGGGACTCAGGAGCCGGAACGGCATCGCCTCCGAGGCCGCATCCACCTCCCAGGCCGCCCGGCAGGCGGCCAGCGCACTCGGAATCGGGGCCCAATACCTACGGCCCACTGCAACCGGCGCCCAGGTAGTGAAAACCAGCAAGCCCCTCCCCGCCGCCGACGCCACCACCTTCCTTGCGGCACTGCGCTCCAGCCCCGACGTCGCCTACGCCGAGCCCGACGTCGTCCTGCACCCCGCAGCCGCGCCGAACGATCCCGGCTACCCGTACCAGTGGCCCCTTTGGGACGACCCCGCAGGCATCCGCGCCCCCGCCGCGTGGGACCTCAACCGCGGTGAAGGATCCGTGGTGGCCGTGGTGGATACGGGCATCACCCCGCACACGGACCTGAACGGCAACGTCCTGCCGGGCTACGACATGATGTCCAACCCGGCCTGGGCCCGGGACGGCGACGGACGCGACGCCAACCCGAGGGACGAAGGCGACTGGACCGGAGCCGGTGAATGCGACGCCGAAACCCCCGCCACGAACTCCTCCTGGCACGGCACCCATGTGGCAGGCATCATCGCCGCCATCGGCAACAACAACGCCGGCATCACGGGCGTTGCGCCCGCCGCCAAAATCCTGCCCATCCGCGCCATCGGCTCCTGCGGCGGCTACACCTCCGACGTGGCCGATTCAATCATCTGGGCAGCCGGCGGCACCGTTGCCGGTGTACCGGCCAACCCCAACCGCGCCAACGTGGTCAACCTCAGCCTCGGCGCAACCGCCCCCTGCTCCGTGACCCAACAGAACGCCATCGACTTCGCCCACAACGCCGGCGCGGCTGTGGTGGTGGCAGGCGGGAACGCCAACGGACCGGCGGCAGAAACCAGCCCCGCAAACTGCCAGAACGTCATCAGCGTCGCGGCCGCCGGACGGAGCGGTGCCCGCGCCAGCTACTCCAACTACGGGGCCGGCATCGACATCACGGCCCCCGGCGGAGACGTGGACGCCGACAACAGCTCCGGCATCCTCTCCACCGCAAACTTCGGCACAAGCGTGCCGGGAGACGAAGGCTACGGATACCTCCAGGGCACGTCCGTGGCAGCCCCCCACGTCGCGGGCATAGCCGCCCTCCTCATGTCCGAAATGGGTCCCGCGTTCACCCCGGACATGGTGGAGGCCCGGCTCAAGGAAACCGCCCGGCCCCTCCCCGTCGCCTGCCTGGAAGGCTGTGGAGCCGGCCTTGCCGACGCCGACGCGGCGCTGGGCGGTTATGTTCCGCCTGCTGTTTCACCGTTTGCCGACGTGTCCACGGGCCAGCAATTCTATAAGGAGATGGCGTGGCTGGCAGAACAGGGCATTTCCACCGGGTGGGTTGACAGCAATGGCGTGCGGACTTACCGCCCTGTGCAACCTATTAATAGGGACGCCATGGCCGCATTCCTGTACCGAATGGCGAAATCGCCCGAATATAAAGCCCCGGAGGTCTCGCCTTTCGCAGATGTCTCTCCGGACCAGCAGTTTTACAAGGAGATGGCGTGGCTGGCCGAGCGGAAGATTTCCACGGGGTGGGTGGACGGCAACGGCGTCCGGACCTATCAACCGCTGCAGCCGATCAACCGGGACGCCATGGCGGCCTTCCTCTACCGGTTGGCCGGTTCACCTGCGTATACGTCCCCGGCGGCATCTCCTTTCGCTGATGTCTCTGCCGGCCAGCAGTTCTACAAGGAGATGTCCTGGCTGGCGGACAAGGGAATCTCGACAGGCTGGACTGACGGATATGGCGTGCGGACTTACCGTCCGCTGCAGCCAATTAATCGGGATGCCATGGCAGCCTTCCTGTATCGCCTGAGTTTCGTGCTGAACTAACCTGTAAAGGGCGTTCGACGGCGGTGCGGGGCCGCCGTCGGGCGCCTTTCTGTCGCCTTTCCTGACATATATAAAGCGATTGCATAAAACTTGATCTTCTTACTATAGGATCCGGATCACCTGCCGTCTCGCAGGCTTCGTTCGCGGGTACACATCCACTCGCATCGTTTTATGGGGGCTCTATCAGAATGCGCTTACGCACGCATGTCTTCAGGCGATCTCTCGCCACTTTCGCCGCGGTCTTATCCGCAATCCTGTTCATAGGAAACGTCCCGGCCGTCGCCGACACCAACACCGCGGTCATCAGCGGCACCGTCACGGTGCCGGCCGGTGTGGACGTCTCGTCAATTTACGTCAACGCTCAGCCGCAGAACTATCCGGGGACCTGGGGAAGCACCTCCGTGGGCTCCGATGGCACCTACCGCATTGAGAACCTTGCCGCCGGTTCTTACAAGATCTCGTTTTCCGGAAGCAGCGCCGGCGTTGAAGAGCAGTGGTACAAAAATGCAACCTCGTTTGCGTCTGCCACCCAGGTCACCGTGACCGATGGCCAGAAGCTCACTGGCATCGACGCGAACATGGTCAAAGGCGCAACCATCGCCGGAAAGGTCACGGTACCTGCGGGTATCGACGTAAGCGGCGTCAGCGTCACGGCCTCTTTCGCCGATCGGGAATACAGCATGCCCGCCAATACATCTGTTTCACCAGATGGCACCTACCGCCTTAGCGGTTTGGCAGCAGGTTCCTACAAACTGAAATTCCAGGGTTATAACAACGGGGCAATTACCCAGTGGTACAACAACGCAGCAACCTTTGCTGATGCCGCCACGCTGGAGCTGACGCGGGGACAGGACCTGGCCGGCATTGACGTCACGCTCGTCAAGGGAGCCAGTGTCAGCGGCAAGGTGTCAGCTCCCGCCGGCGTTGACCTTTCGAATATGCGCGTGTCCGCTTCTTCTGCCGACTCCCAGTCCTCAGAGTCCGGGAATGTCCAGGTCGACGCTGACGGCAGCTACCGGTTGACCGGGCTCCGCGCCGGTTCCTACAAACTGCAGTTCTCGGGCTACCAAAGTGGCGCCCTGACGCAGTGGTACAAGGATGCTGCTACTTTCGGCACAGCAACGCCGGTGGCACTCACCGCCGGGCAGGACGTGACGGGCATCAACGCGACCTTGGTCAAAGGCGCCAGCATCAGCGGCAAAGTCACCGCCCCGGCCGGTGTGAACCTCAGCTCCGTGAGCGTGAATGTGCAGCCCACCCAGCCCATCGAAGGATTTATGCCACCTTTCGTCCAGATCGCGGCCGACGGCACCTTCCGGGCCTCGGGCCTTCCCGCCGGCTCCTACAGCCTGGGGTTCAACGGCTCTAACAGCGGTGCGCTGCCCCAGTGGTACAAAAACGCCGACTCCCTGGCTTCCGCTACACCCGTAGTCGTCACCGCCGGCCAGGACTTCACCGGCGCGGATGCGACGCTGGTCAAAGGAGCTTCCATCAGCGGCAAAGTCACCATGCCCGCTGGCCTGGACACCAGCCGGGCCTTTGTGAATGTGTACAACGCAGACTCCAACCAGGGGACAACGCTGGGTTCGTCCGTGGCACCGGACGGCACTTACGCAGTAGGCGGTCTTGCGGCCGGCTCCTACAAGGTCCAGTTCTCCACGTACGGCACCAATGCCCTGCCCCAGTGGTACAAGAACGCAGCGTCCTTCGGGACTGCGACCGCTCTCGCAGTTACCTCAGGACAGGATGTAACCGGTATTGATGCGACCCTGGCAAAGGGCGCTTCCATCAGCGGCACGGTCAGTGCCCCCGCGGGAGTGACGGTGAGTAACGTGACCGTGGATGCTTCCTTTGACAATGGACGAAGTGCAGGAAACACGATGGTGAACGCCGATGGCACCTTCCGGTTGGAGGGTATGGCAACCGGCTCGTACAAACTGAGGTTCTCCGGCAACAGCAGCGGCGCACTCTCGCAGTGGTATAACAACGCTTCTTCCCCGGAAAGCGCCCAAGCTATCCAGGCAGTAGCCGGCCAGGAGATCACCGGCATCAATGCCAAGCTGGATAAGGGCGCCTCCATCAGCGGGAAGGTGACGGTGCCCGCCGGCATTGATGCAAGCCAGGTTTACGTCGATGCCTACACGGACGGACCGACACCTGTCCTTGCCGCATCTGTCGGCGCAGGATACGACGGCACGTATCGACTGGTCGGGCTCGAAGCTGGCGCCTACAAAGTCGGTTTCAGGGGATACAACACAGGCACGCTCCCGCGCTGGTTCAAAGACGCGGAAACACCCGCATCAGCAACCATAGTTACCGTTACCGCCGGGCAGGACGTGACCGGAATCGACAGCCTCTTGCCAAAGGGCGGCACCATCAGCGGCAAAGTAACACTTCCGGCCGGAGTCACAATGTCGGGAATCAGCGTGACTGCTTTCACCGGTGATAGTGAAACGCGCCCCGTCAGCTCGGCCTGGCCCAGCTCGGACGGAACCTACAGGCTCGTGGGCTTGCCGACGGGGTCCTACAGAATTCAGTTCACAAGCTACAACAGCGGCGCTGTCAACCAGTGGTACAGCCATGCGGCTACCGCGGAAACAGCAGCCCCGGTAGCCGTTACTGCAGGCCAGGACGTGACCGGCATTGATGTCGCGCTCGAAAAGGGCGGCACCATCAGCGGAAAGGTCACCGTCCCGGCAGGGGTGGACGCCTCGAGGATCAATGTCTACGCCGAAAGCAGCGATGCCTCAGGTGCATACATTACCGGCACTGGATTGAACCGGGACGGCAGCTACAAGCTTGTCGGGTTCCCGGCAGGTTCGTTCAAGCTTCGGTTTGTAGGAAACGACAGCGGTGCGGTTGATCAGTGGTACAGCAACGCCACGTCCGCGAGCACCGCCACTGCCCTCACCCTCACGCTTGGACAGGAGCGTTTCGATGTCAACGCCGCGATGGTGAAGGGCGCCACGATCAGCGGTCAGCTTAGCGGCCTGACGGAAGAAGACCAGTACCCTGTCACCGTGCTGGACAACACCGGTAAGGCAGTCAAGGAAGGATATTCCACCCCGGGCGGCACCTACAGCGTCACTGGCCTCCCCGCCGGTTCCTACAAGGTAGCCTTCAACCGCTCCAGCGGCTATTCCGTGGCCGAAGCGCAGTTCTACCAGAACATGCCGGAATCCAGCGGAGTTGGGTCTGCAACCTCAGTGACCGTGACAGCCGGGCAGGCTGCTTCCGGCAAGGATGCCAAGCTAACCAAGGGCGGAACCCTGAGTGGTACGGTCACCGACAAGGCGAAGGCCGCTCTTCCCTACGCAACCGTTCAGGCCTACACAACTGACGGCTCCAAGGTGACGCGTGCGGCAATGACGGATGCGCAGGGCAAGTTCAGCGTGACGGGCCTGACGAGCGGCCAGTACCTGTTGGCCGTGACGCCGCCGGTGGCAAGGGCGGACCTTGGCAAGCTGTATTCCGGGAACGTGACCGTTGAGAGTGCTGCCGTAGCTGTAACGGCCTCGGTGGGAGCCGACAAGCCGGCCGGTGACCTTACCTACGCGACCACTGCACCGGCGCCGGTGAGCGATCCCAAGGCGTCCATCACCTTGGACCCCGCTAAACCACAGGAAGCGGCGGTGCAACTGGACAACTCTGCTTCAACGGTTTCCTCGGACTATCACGTGATCGTGAACGGGGATCTGTCGCGTGCGAAGGTGACGGTACCTGCGGGCCAGAAGACCAGCGTTGTCCTTACGGCACTCGCCGCCAAGAGCACCATCGAGGTGCGGGTCTACGGGGACGGCACGGGCACCGGAACACGGCTGGCATCGGCCGTCACGCCGGATGCCACACCGACGCCGGTCAACAATCCCAAGGCGTCCATCACCCTGGACGCTGCCAAACCGCAGGAAGCGGCGGTGCAGCTGGATAACTCTGCTTCAACAGTTGGCTCGGACTATCACGTGATCGTGAACGGGGATCTGACGCGGCCCAAGGTGACTGTACCTGCGGGCCAGAAGACCAGCGTCGCCCTTACGGCACTCGCTGCCAAGAGCACCATCGAGGTGCGGATCTACGGAGACGGCACCGGTACCGGAACACGGCTGGCATCGGCAGTGACACCGGATACCACACCGGCCCCCGCTCCGTCCTTTACCGACGTTGCCGTGGATAACCAGTTCTACAAGGAAATCAGTTGGCTGTCGTCGGCCGGCATCAGCACCGGCTGGGTTGCAGGGGACGGATCAAGGACCTATGCGCCCCTCCTGCCTGTGAACCGGGACGCCATGGCTGCCTTCATGTACCGGCTCAGCGGTAAGCCGGCATTCACGCCGCCGGCCGTATCCCCGTTCAGGGATGTGGCCACGGACAACCAGTTCTACAAGGAAATCACGTGGTTGGCCTCCACCGGGGTAACCACCGGGTGGGTGGAACCGGACGGAACAAAGACCTACAGGCCTTTGCAGTCGGTAAACCGGGATGCCATGGCCGCTTTCATGTACCGGTTGGCCGGTAAGCCGGCGTTCACCCCGCCGGCTGGGTCCCCGTTCAAGGATGTGGCCACGGACAACCAGTTCTACAAGGAAATCACCTGGTTGGCGTCCACCGGCATCACCACCGGCTGGACTGCACCGGATGGCAGCAAAACCTATGCTCCCCTCCAGTCCGTCAACCGGGATGCCATGGCCGCCTTCATGTACCGGTACAACACCAAGTTCCCAGCCAAATAAATCTGGTTAGGTCTTGAAGCAGGAGCCCCGGCGTATGCCGGGGCTCCTGCTGCCGTAAACCCAACTGATCGCGGCATCGCGGCGAACTCTTCCAGCAAGGAAGCAACATGAGAGGCAAGATGACATTGAGGCCAACCGACGCAGGGCAGAACCCTGAACATGGGGTCCTGGCGATCGCATCGCTGTTCCTGTTGGCTGCCTGTATTTTCGCCATGGTTCCGGACGGTTTGTTTCGTTTTGCCTTGCCCAAAGCCGCTCTGCTCGCCCTGGGCCTTGCGCTTGGACTCATCGCACGTCCCCACGCCCGCCTGTCGCCGCAGGTGGCCTGGGCGGCCGCAGCTGTGCTGGCGGTGTTTGCCGTCGTGGCAGGGGTGGCGGACGGGTTCGGTCCCTCGTTCTGGGGCCGCTGGCCCCGTTATGAGGGGGTCCCCACGGTGGCGGCGTACCTGCTGCTGCTGGTGGTGGGTGCCCGGCTGCTGGGCCAGGGTGCCGGTTCCCGCCTGCGCGTAACCTGGACACGGCTCGTGGCAGGGAGCATGGTGCTGCTTGCCGTCCTGGTGATCCTGGACACGGCAGGCCTTAGCCTTCCGGACAGCACAGGCTTCCGTTTCGGCGCCACTCTGGGCAATGCGACGGACATGGGCATCATCGGAGTAACGGGCACCGCGGTCCTTCTCCCGCTGGCAGTCTTCAGGAAGACGCCTTGGGCGGTATTGGGGTCAGCCAGCGGGGTGGTTGTGGCGGTGGCGTCAGGCTCACGCGCCGTGCTCCTGGTCCTGGCGGCACTCGTGGTGGGAACCCTGGTGTGGCGAGTCATGGACGTCCGGGGCTCCCAAGGCCGCCGCGTTGCCGGATGGTGGCCGCTGGCCGGGCTGGCCCTGGTGTCCCTGGCTGTTCTTTCCTGGCCCGCAGCAAGGGACAGGCTGTTTACCAGCGGAACGGTGACGGGCCGCATGGACCTTTGGGCAGCGACCTTGGGGCTGGTCAAGGACAACTGGCTTCTGGGGGTTGGCCCCGGACGTTTCGTTGACGCATTGCCCCGTTACCAGAGCGAGGAGTTCGCCGCCCGGGTGGGAACTGATTTCCCGGCAGACAGCCCCCACCTGATACCGCTCCAGTGGCTGGCCGACGGGGGAGTGCCGTTGCTGCTGGCAAACCTGGCGCTCTGCTGTGCCGTTCTGTGGGCTGGAACCCGGAACATCATGCAGAGCAGCGATAAGGATGAGGCGCTATTCCTCATCGGTGGCTTGGCTGCCGTTTGCTCATTCGGCCTCGTCCTTCTTACGCACTTTCCCAGCCCGGGGACCACCGTCATCGCCGGCCTCAGCGCAGGGGCGATTGCCGCCGTCGTCCGCTGTCCAAGTGAGGCAAAGGCCAGCGGCCGACTGCCGGCTGCTGCCCTCCGACCCGGCCCGCGCATGGTTCCGGAGCTGGCAAAGGCCACTTCCTACGCGGCCGCAACCGGGCTCCTTTTTCTTTTTGCCTTCGGTGCCGCCGCTTCGATCGCGGAGAGCCACATGAAAGCCGGGGATAGTGCCGTGCGTACCGGGCAGCTTGCAGCGGCAGCCAGCCAGTTTGACGCTGCCCAGTCCCTCCGGCCATGGGACGCCGATGTGGCACTCCTTGCGGGGCAGGACTTCGCTGGCAGGGCGGCGGCGGGGGATCCGGAAGCGGGGACGTTTGCGGTGGAATGGTCAGCGCGCTCGCTGCGGCTGAATCCCAAATCGGTCGAGTCCATGACCTCGCTGGCAGTCGGGCAACTGGCAACAGGGGACGTCCAGGCTGCCCAGGACACCTTGGCCAAGGCCCGGGCAGTTGCCCCCGTCAACTCACAGGTGTGGCTCCAGTCCGGACTCGCCGCTTACGCAGGCGGTGAGCTGGGGGAAGCAGAAACATTCCTCGAGCGGGCGGTGGCGCTGACACCGGACCCCGTGCCGCTGCAGCCCATTCTCACTGCGATCCGCCAACAGGCCGCACAACCCTGATTCCTGCGGGGTTTCAGGTCAGCGCAGGACCCGCCTGGCCACGCTCCGTACCACCGCCGCCGGACGGAGCGTGGTCACCCGCTGTCCGGCATCCAGCAGCGCGCCGATCACATCGGGCCGGCCGGCCGCGGGAGCAGGTGCGGCGTCGAGCTGGCCCTGGAGCCAGTCACCGTGCTGGGCGAGGTTCCCGATGGCAATCTCGTTGCTGGCGTTCAGGCGGGCTGCTTCCGCGGTCTCAGCCTGTTCCAGCGTCGGCGACAATGTGCTGTTCACGCCGGGCAAGGCAGCGAAATCGTGGGGCATTTCACCGCCGGCAATGACCTCCGCCAGGGCATCCCACCATTTGCCGTGGAAGTCCTCAAGCTTCTTCGCCTGCTGCAGCAGATGTTCCCTTATCTCTGACCGCTGCCCAACAACGGAGTTGACCCACTTCGTGTCACCACCGTCGCCCAAGTGGCGGAGCGAACGAAGGAGCGGCCTCAGACCCCAACTTTCCAGGGCCCCGCCGATCCGCACCTCACCGTAATAATCCACTGCAACGGGCAGGACCGGAACTCCTGCGGAAAGTCCGAAAACCACCGGGTGGTAACGGCTCGAAACGATGAGTTCGGCCTTGGTTGTCAGTGCTGCCGTTTCCGCCGCCGTCCTCTGGTCCAGCAGACGGACGTCCGGTGCTTTAGTGAGGCGGGCGACAGCCGCATGGCATTCTTGGTCACCGTCCCGTTCCCCGAATGTCGATACATGGGGAACAAGCAGGACCGGAAGCTGCAGTTGCTCATGGGCGAGATCGAGCAGGCGTGCCATATGCCTGTGGTAGTCGTGCCGTGGCATGGCGCCGGACGCGGGGGCAAATGTGGCCACGATGTACCCGGACGGCGGCGCGTCCAAGGACTCGAGCTCGGCGGCCCCGGCAAAAAACGCTGCGTCATCCAAGACCTGGGTTGACGCCTGGTCAAGGGATGACAGCAGCTCATGGGTGTGCCGCTCGCGGGAACCCACCACATCGCACAGCCGCAGCGCTTCCGCCACCTCTGCCCGGTCCGGTTCCGTGAGAACGGGTCCCACTGTTTGCCCGGAGACCACCACGGTGAGGCCCATCCCGTGGGCCACGTGGATAGCAGCGAGACGTTCAAAGAGAAGCCCGCCGTACTGGGATGTCAGGTTGCCGCCACCGGCCAAGAGCAGGGTGCTGCAATCCTTGAAAGCGCGTTGGAACGTGCGGACCACCTCTGCGGCGCGTTCTGTGGCGGGCGCACCGGCGAGAAGATGCTTGATCTCCTGCAGCAGCTGGTGTCTTTCGAAGGCGTTCCAAGGCACTGCCGGCCGCACGGCCGCGGGCACGCCATACAGTTCCGAGGTCTGTTCCACATCATGTGTCAGCACTACGAAATTCCGGTATCCGCGCTTCCGGAGCTCAGCGAGTGCTGCGTGTGTCATCGCTTCGTCGCCCACGTGGTATTCGTGCTGGCCTACGTCACCGAAGACGGCAATGTGCTGTTCCTTGCCGGCAGGCGCCAGGGGATGTACTGCGTCGTGCTGCCGCGGCATCTGCAGCTCCGAGGAGCGTTGGCGCGCTTCGCGACGGTCCCTCAGGCGCCTCCGGGCCGAGCGGAGTGCCCGAAGCGGCAGCGGCTGGGATGCGGCCCATACACTTCGCTGCAGCTGCTGGATGTCACCCATCATCTGGGCAAGTTGGTCCCGCGCGCCGGCCTGCTGGTGGGTGATTTCATCCATCCGGCCATGAAGGCGGCCAGCCTCGACAGCAAACAGTTCACGCTGATAGAGCAGTGGACCGAGCCCAAACTCCCGCGCGTGCTCACGCACCAGCCGGTCCCGGACCTTGAGGGAATAGAAATGGTGGTCATCCAGTCCGGATATGACGCTGTTCGCCTCACTGTTGCGGGCGGAACGGCGCTGGTTCCAAAAGGCCAGGGGCCGGCCTCTGATCAATCCAATGTGATGGTGCACCAGGAAGCGGAGATGGAATTCCCAGTCCCCAACCACTGCAAGGTTCTCATCAAAACCGCCCAGTTCGTCATACACGGAACGGCGGAAGAGGAAGGAGATGGGGACGAACCTGTTGTAGTGCAGGAGGTCCACCAGGGTGATTTCCCGCATTTCCGGTTCCAACGGCACCCGTTCCTCGACCTCGCGGCCGGAAGGTGTAAGCCGTTCAAAAACGATTTCCGTCTCAACGCTTACGCCGCCGTGGCCCGGATGCGCCTGCAGGTACGCCACCGTTGTCGCCAGGAACTCCGGGTCCCATTCGTCGTCGTCATCGTGAACGGCTATAAATTCAGAATCCACCGCACGGATACCCAAGTTGGACGCGGCTTCCATCCCGAGGCTGGCCTCGTTGTCCAGCCGCAGGAGCCTCTCCCCGATGTTGTTGAGCCGGGGTTCCAGTGCTTCATCTACCTGTTGGCGGCTTCCGCCGTCATTGACGAGCACGATGTGCCAATCGCTGTACGTTTGCGCGAGGACGCTATCCAAGGCCCTGCCCAGCAGCCTTCCGCGGTCTTTAGTGCGGATGATGATAGCGACGCGGGAGGACAAGGTTGAGCTCCTTGGTTGGCTGCAAAGCGGCATACGGCTGGACATGATAATGGCAGGCCCGCACGAGCGTGAGGGGCCTGCCGCTACCTAGGTTATGGGTGGCCTGGCAAGGACTCGCAGGCTATTCGGTCGCCGTCGGAGTCAAGCCGGGCTACATCTCCATAGTAGGGGTAGTAGGTATCGAACCAGGACTGTGCCTGCTGCCAGGTGCCAAAATCTCCACAGTTTTTAGTATCGCCAGGGTTGGCCGGCTGGGTGGGTGCCGGAGGCTGCGTCGGCGGCGGGGGAGTGGTCCCCCCAGTTGTGCAGCCTCCGCCGATGGTTCCGGTGCCGCCGTTGACGAACCTGTACATGAATGCCGCCATGGCGTCGCGGGCGACGGCCTGCACCGGCTGGAAGGCGCGGCATCCGCCCCCGACGTCCCATCCCGTGGAAATGCCCTTGGACGCCAGCCAAGTGATCTGAGGGTAAAACTGGTTACCCGTTGGCACATCAATAAACGGGGACGTCACCGGGGGCTGGAACCAGGGGCTGCCAGCGGAGCGGTAAAGGAATGCTGCCATCGCGTCGCGGTTTACCGGTTCGAGCGGACGGAAGGTCTTCTGACCATCAGCCTCCGTCCATCCCGTGGAGATTCCGCTGGCTGCCAGCCATGTGATCTCTGTATAGAACTGGTTCGAAGGAGCGACATCAGCAAAAGGCGATGTGGCTGGTGGTGTGAAGGCCGGTTTTCCAGCCATCCGGTATAGGAAGGCTGCCATGGCATCACGCGCCACCGAGTTCAGGGGCCGGTACGTACGAGTGCCGTCTGCCTCAAGCCAGCCCGTCGATATGCCTTGGCCAGCAAGCCAGGAGATCTCACTGTAGAACTGGGTGGAGGATGTAACGTCCCGGAACGTGATGGGTCCTACCTGCGTGCCCGGCCCAGACGAGATGGCGACAGCCGGAACTGTAACTTGCCGAGCACCGCATGCACCCGCCACGTCGGAAGACAAGGCGGTTTGTTCCGCCGGGTCGATGCTCAGTTGCCAGCGATACTTGACGAGTATCCAGTCTGTTGCGTACTGGCATGCAGTACCCGCGAGGGGAGGCATCCATTCTGCCGGATCCCGGTCGCTCTTGGATAGATTCACTTCGTCAGTCACGGCTTCGAGAGCAACAGAAAGGACCATGTCATTGGCGTACTCCCGGCGTTGGTCGGAGCTCCAATTCCGTGCCCCCGACCCCCACGCTTCAGCCAAAGGGACCAAGTGATCAATGTCGACGTCAGAAGCGTTAATCCACGTTTGGCCGTCATATCTGGATAGCCATTGGCCAGTGGCAACGGTGCATCCGGAACCATAGGTAACAGGGCCTAACGATTCGAGTTTCAGTACTTCGGCTCGAGTGTTGCAGCCGTCGCCGTCCGCATCTATCCAGTGTTCAAAGTAGGAGCGGTCGTAACCGGCATTCGTTTCGGCCGCCACGTGAAGTGATGCGAGCATTGAAGCCACGTCGGTGGTGTCAGCGGCAGAGGCCACTTGCGGCAGCCCAACAGTCGCAGAGGCAGCCAGCACCAGCGATGCTGACCACGAAAGTATTTTGGACATGCATGTCCCCCATAAATAGGCACGCCAAAGGAGTGCAACAAAGCGGAGTTTTGATCAATCGGCATTCCGGCGCTGGGGTGTAAATGGCGACGCCGGCTACTTGAAACCGCCTGTGCTGAAATGATCGGTTTCCCGATCGAAGGCCGTAGTGCTACTGCTGGACAAAATCCGCAGAACTTCCCGGCGCCCGGCCTTCAGCCACAACTCTGGGTTTGTATCCTCAAGAGTGAGGGCTGTTTCACTCAAGAAACCCTCAAGGTTTCATCAAGTGTTCTTGGGCGGACCTTTTGACCTGCAGGGCTTGCGCTGTTTCCAAGGAGGCGCCCGGCAACCCTGCTCTTAGCATTGGGAGTCCTCTACTATATTGTCGCTTCATGCCCCTCAAAGACCCTGAACAGCGGCGAACCGGAAGCCCCAGCCGACGTACTTTCCTGGCTGGTTCCTTCGGAGCCGCGGTTCTAGCGCTGGGAACGCGCGAATTGCCAGCCATAGCTGACGGGGAGAGCTACGTAATCCGGTGGGAGCGCTACCGGCAAACCATTTTAGGACTGGGCTTCGAGATCCAAAGCGACTCAATCGGCTCCGGCAACATAGGTCTGCCGGAAGGGAATGCCTCGGTGCCCCACGACCTGGTTCCTTCTGAGCTCAGCAGGTTCTATTCGGAAATGATCCGCGGCGGCGGTGACAGGGGCTTCCGATACTGCCGCCTGGCTTTGGGACTCTATTTGCGGGGCATCTCGGAGGACGGCCGGAATATCGTCGGAAGATGGCCGGAGCAGATGAACGAGCTGCGGGATATGGTTGCGGGCTCAGGCCTGGAGGGGCTGTCGGTGGAGTATTGGTCCCCGGCTCCCTACTGGAAGTCCAATGGCGCCTGGGTTGGAGGAACCCTGAAGCACGAGGACCAAGGTTTCCTGTCGCAATTTGCCGACGCTGCTCTTCGTGATGTTGCCTATTTGGAGGAAAATGGCCTTCCGGTCATTTGGTGGGGACTTCAAAATGAGCCGGATCTCGAAACCACTTACTCGTCATGTACTTATACGGACAGTCTTTACTTCAACGCTTTCCGCACTGCAGCATCGCGTTTACGTGCTAAATACCCATCTATCCGTATTCATGCAAACAGTTTTGGCGGACAGCACGGCATAGGGAGTGCCGCCATCACATCCGATGACCGCGCACTCGCCCTTGTAGATGCCTGGACGTGGCACCGGATTGGGACGGACAGCCGGGAGCTTCACCCCGGCATGGGAAACTTCAGCGAGGGATCAATGGGGCGGGCCGTCTACAACAATGAATTCGAGTACTTGACGTGGGACGCTAAGGCGGCGCCTTGGTATACCGTCAATACGGCACAATCGATTATGAATTGGATGGTCTTCCACGACTCCCCGACGTGGATCTGGCTGCACGCGCTCAAGCCCACCTATAACGATGAGTCTCTGGGTTACTCGCTGGGCATTTGGCGGCCCTGGGATGACGACGATTTCTCTCAGTTTCCAGATCTGCCCAAGGGGCATTGGACGTGGAATGCGCCGAACTGGAATGCCATTTCCGGATTCCTCCGCCACCTGCCATGGAACGCGGTGCGGGTTGAAGTTGATGAACCACGGCTGGACAGCAACCGGCGCATCATGGCGTGGATAGGACCAGACGGGCGGCGGACGTTTGTGCTGACGAACAGGTCGGATACACCGCACCGGTTCGACGTGGAGGTTGGTACCGACGCTGCGTTCGGTGGAGCCCGGTACAGGCACGACATCAACAACCAGAGCCTAGGTGTCAAGGCGGGTATGAAACTGAGCGTCGAGGTGCCTGCATATGGGATTGAATTCTGGACGGAGCAATTTGAGTCACGCTGACAGGGCGATTGCAGCGCTTGGACCGCAAACATCTCCTACCTCTGACGGAGTCGAAGTAATTGTCGACAGCTCCCAGGCGAAGTTCCGGGGTTCATGGCGGACATCAAACTTCCAAAAGGGTTCTTACGGCTCAACGTACAGAGTCACAGACCGCAATCAGGGATCGGCGGATCCACGGACTGTGCAGTGGGTGCCGCCCTTGCCACGGGGCGGCAATTACACGGTGGCCATTTGGCTTCCGCCCCGCGGCCAGGACCGGGCCCGGGAAGTTAGATATCGGCTATTCCATGCGGGCTCGGTTTCAGAGTTTGTGGTGGACCAGAGCCAGGCAGGAGGTGGGTGGAAGCAACTGGGTCGGCAGCCCTTCTTCTTCGCTAATTCCGGCCAAGAGTTCCTCGAACTTCGCGTGGCCGACGTGGAAGCCAGCCATGACGGTGCGCCTCTCTACATCCAAGCCGATGCGGCCCGTTTCGCGTCCCCACCCCCTGCCGTCGGTTCCGCGCCGGTTGTGGCCTCGGTCGACACAGCGGTCAACTACGTTGAAATCAACTGGAGGGAAGTGGCTGGCGCAAGTACATACCTGCTGAGCCGAGCAGTCAGGGAGGGCCCCATGCCGGAAATCGCGGAGCTGACCGGAACCACATACCTGGACCTCGACGTCGATGGCGGCACTAGTTACACATACTCTGTGGCAGGAGCTAACGGCGCAGGGCCTGGACCAGCCACATTGATAAATATCGAGACACCGGATGGTCCGCCGCTACAGCCTGTACAGGGCGTAACGATCAAATCTGTGCGAGGTGTTCCCGAACTTTCCTGGCAACCCACCCGGGGCGCGAGCGCATACGTTGTGGAGCGTGGGCGTCGAAGCGGCGGCCCGTATGCCGCCGTCGCGGAAGTGCCCGGTCCAACGTTCCTGGACTTTTCCGCACCAAGGGAGGCGTTCTACGTTATCCGCCCCGTCAACGCCCACGGTCCGTGCGCAATACCGTCCTGGCAGGTGAACTGGCGGCGCCGGTAATTGGGACAAATGCTGCTTCGAAAAATCGTGGCCGCAATGGCTGCCTCCGGTTGGTGCCTCGCTGCGGCTGCTCCTCAACAACTTTGGGTGGCAGTACTGAACAGCCGGAGCGAAGCCCCCGGCGCCGGAATCGAGTACGGACTACTCGTGTGCCTGCGTGCGTCCGCCGCATATCGTCGGAGTGGGTTCGGAAATGGACTGACGTGCAAGGGGGAGCATGGATTTGGGCGTAAAGCCACGGGTGCCAGGGGTGCTGCGAACAGGAGATCACGACGGCGGAGCGTGCAGCCCGCCGTCGGGCTGCGGAGAGCATGCCGGCCTGTTGGCCGGGAGGCATCTGTGATCGACGAGGGCGGCCACGACCTGCCCCTGCTGGATGCCTCCATGCTGGCACGGCTGCACGCCGAAACCGAGGATGACGACGGGATCTGGCGGCTCTTTGTCAGGAACTTCATCGAACAACTGCCGTCCAAGATTGACGGGCTGCGCAGCACGCTGACCAGCGGTGACGTCCAGAGCGCACTGACCGCCATCCTGAGCCTGCGGACATCGGCGCAGATGGTGGGTGCCCTGCTGCTGGCCGGAATTGTCCTGGAACTGGAAGAGGCCGTGCGCCGTGCCGCGGCCGGGCCGGACCCGGCCTCCGTGCTGCCCGGTCTTGCCGCGCAACACCTTCGCAGGATCATGCACTCCGGCCAACGGACCAGGGACCGCCTGGAGGCCGCAATCAAGTAGCCGTTCCCGCACCAGTGGTGCTCCCTTCTGCGGTCTCCGCGGCGGCGTAGGCACGTATCCGGGCGGCGGAATTCGGGTACCACTCACTGATCAAATGCGCCCGCCGCGGACATAACCTGCATCCATGCTGAAGACATTTAGGATTTTCCGATCCGAGCCAAAATGCAGGTTTTGCGGCGGAACGCTGCCCCAAACTCCTTCTGCGGAATTTTGCTCCCGTGACTGCTACGACAGTTATCAGTTCATAAACCGCGATCCCCGCCACGGGCAATAGCCGAAGTGTCCCGGCGGATCCGCCTGGTTTCCTAAACGCTGCCGGACATTATCCGGGCGCCTGCTGCGATTATGCTCGAACCATGGCGATGCATGATTCTCCGGCGAAGCCCATGACCGCCGGGAACCGAGGGCTGTGGCGGCGGCGGATGTGGATGTGGATTGTTGCCGCGGGACTGGACGTATACATCCTGGGCTTCGTCATCGGACTCCAGCCTTCGGGTCCCCTCTGCGGCAGCCCGCTGCTGCGGGAGAGCCATGCGGCTGAACTGATAGGCCTGCAGAAGGCCGGCATCGGGGCGGCCGCCGTGTGCTACAAGAACATCGACGCCGATTCCGTCCCTGTCTGGACCCTCATGGCCCCGGGAGTTCTTATGGTTATCGCCGGAGTTGCTGTCCGGATCATCATCATCAGGCGTGCCGCCCGCCCTGAGCAAGCGGCGCAGTAAAAATTTCGTCAAGGTTTAGCCCGTGACGGCCGGATCCCGGCTGATCGGGCCTTCCCGCCTCCTACGTCCTGACGCGCCGGGGCCACAGTGACTGCTGCCGTTCTCCCCGGGTGCATGAATAATACGGAGTGCTGGGAACAGCGGATCTGCAACGGCAGGCGCAAGCCTGCCACGACGGCGGGCGAAGGAAGCAGACATGGCCAGGTCACACCGGAGCGCACGGCATGAGCCCGGGGCGAGCGTTGAGCTAAACCCCCTTTTCAGCCGGCCGGGGGAGTCCACCATCTTCCCCCGCTTCACCATTCCGGACGGGGAGTCCCTGCCGGGCACCGCGTACCAGGTGGTCCACGACGAGGTGATGCTGGACGGCAACTCCCGCCTGAACCTGGCCACGTTCGTCGGCACCTGGATGGAGCGGGAAGCCTCCCAGCTCTACGCGGAAACGTTCGATAAGAACATGATCGACAAGGACGAATACCCGCAGACGGCGCTGATCGAGACCCGGTGCTGGCGGATGCTCGCGGACCTGTTGAACGCCCCGGACCCGGCCGCCGCCGTCGGCACCTCAACGATTGGCTCCTCCGAGGCGTGCATGCTCGGTGGCCTGGCGCTCAAACGCCGGTGGCAACACCGCCGTCGTGCCGCCAAGCAGCCCACCGACTCACCCAACATCGTCCTCAGCTCCGCCGTGCAGGTGTGCTGGGAGAAGTTCTGCAACTACTTCGAGGTGGAAGCCCGCTACGTGCCCGTGTCCGCCGACCACCCCACGCTGGACGGCCACGACCTGGAACGGTACGTCGACGAAAACACCATCGGCGTGGTGGCCATCATGGGCGTCACCTACACCGGCGCCTACGAACCCGTGGAACGGATCTCCGCCGCGCTGGACGCCATCCAGGCGAGCACCGGCCTGGACATCCCCATCCATGTGGATGGCGCGTCCGGGGCCATGGTGGCGCCGTTCCTGCAGCCGGAACTGGTGTGGGACTTCCGGCTCCCCAGGGTTGCCTCCATCAACACCTCCGGCCACAAGTACGGGCTGGTGTACCCGGGCCTGGGCTGGATCGTGTGGCGGGACGAGAAGGCGCTCCCGGAGGACCTGGTGTTCCACGTCAGCTACCTGGGCGGCGACATGCCCACCTTCGCCCTGAACTTCTCCCGGCCCGGCGCCCAGGTGCTGCTGCAGTACTACCTGTTCCTCCGGCTGGGCTTTGCCGGCTACCGGTCCGTGCAGGCCAGCTGCCGCGACGTGGCCCGGTACCTGTCCCACGAGATCGGCGCCATGGACGCCTTCACCCTCTGGAGCGACGGGTCCGACATCCCGGTCTTCGCCTGGCAGCTCACCGACGGCCACACCCGCAACTGGAACCTGCACCACCTCTCCGAGCGCCTGCGCATGAACGGCTGGCTGGTCCCGGCCTATCCGCTGCCCGACGGGCTCAGCGGCATCACGGTGCAGCGGATCGTGGTCCGCAACGGCTTCACCCGCGACCTGGCCGCCAGCTTCCTGGCCGACCTCCAGAAGGAAGTGGCCTACCTGGATGCGTTGACGGCGCCCATGCCCACGGAGCAGCAGAAGGAAGCATTCCACCACTAGCTTGGTCCAAGGAGTGTCCATGTGCCGGTTGTTCGGGCTCCACGCAGGGTCCCGGCCCGTCCGCGCCACCTTCTGGCTGCTGGACGCCCCGGACAGCCTGTCCGAGCAGAGCAGGAGGGAGCCCGATGGCGCGGGGATCGGCACGTTTGAGGCCGACGGCGGCGCGCGGGTCAGCAAACGGCCACTCGCCGCATGGGAGGATCACGCCTTTGCCCGGGAGGCACGGCAGCTGGTGAGCACCACCTTCCTGGCCCACGTCCGGTACGCCAGCACGGGCGCGCACACCCTGGTGAACACGCACCCGTTCGAGCAGGACGGGCGGCTGTTCGCCCACAATGGCGCCTTCCACGGGCTGGACCGGCTCGATGCGCGGTTGTCTGCTCTGGGGGTGGCGGGCCTGGTGCAGGGCCAAACCGACAGCGAACGCCTCTTCGCCCTGATCACGGGGGAGAGCCGCCGGGCGGGCGGGGACGTGGCGGAAGGAATCGCACGCGCCGTGGGCTGGATCGCCGCGGAGCTTCCCGTCCTGGCCCTGAACCTGATCGTCACCACGGCCACCGATCTCTGGGCGCTCCGCTACCCGGCAACCCACCCGCTGTTCATCCTGGAGCGCGACCCGTCGGCGGAGCCGGCCCCGGCGGCACCGCTGGATGCGCGGAGCCACCGGATCCACTCGCGAAGCACCGAACTGTCGGGATCCCGTTCAGTGCTCTTTGCCACCGAACCCATGGACCACAATCCCGGCTGGCGTCCGCTGGCGCCGGGGGAGCTGGTGCACGTTGGTCCGGACCTGGCGGTGACCTGCACCTTTCCGTTCCCGGACCAACCTGCCCGCCCGCTCACGCTCGCCGACCTGGATCCGTCCGCGGCGGCGTCGCAAACGTCCTGACGGGGCGCGTGCCTGCGGCGGTCAGGACATCGTGGCGACGGCGAACAGTCCGGCGACTCCCACGAGGTACAGGACCAGGACCACCAGTGAGTCCATGCCCATGCCCAGGTGCTTCTTTTTCGGACGGAACAGCAGGCCCAGCAGGTACGTCAGGGTCAGCAGGATCGCCAGGGCGGTGAGGTAGATGTCCGTCGCCTGGGCCTGGGGCAGGACCGGTTTGCCGGTGATGAGGACCGCCACCAGGAACAGGACCGGGAGGAACGCGTTGCCGCCGAAGATGTCGCTGAAGGCCAGCTTGTAGTCGCCCTGCTTCACGGACGCCAGGCCGGTGGAGATCTCGGGAAGGGAGGTGGCCAGGGCCAGGAAAGTGGCGCCGAACAGGACGCCGGACAGGCCGATATGCCCGGCGATCGCGTCACCGCTGCGTTCAAGGACGACGCCGGCCCCCAAGGTTGCCAGGGCCGCCACGGCGAAGATCAGGGCTGACTTAGCCGTGCTGATGTGCCGGTTCTTATCTGCGGCCTTCTTCTTGGAGTGGCCCTTGGGCTCGTCCTGCCCGCCCGGGGCGTCGCCCTGCTGGTGCCAGGGCAGCCCCTTTTGGGAGCGCTGGACCAGGACAAGCCCAAGGATCCAGATCACGGCGATCAGCACCGCGGCAGGGGTCAGGTGCAACGCCACCAGCGAGCCCGGCATCTGGCTGCCGGCGATCACCACGCCCAGCACCGCGATGACCGTGACGGCTTCGATGACCAGGGTCAGGGACGCCGCCTTGTAGCTGAGCGGATCGGTGCCTTTGGTTCCAAAAACGTCCAGGATCACCAGCACCACAGTCTGGATGGCGATGCCGCCCAGGATGTTTCCCACCGCCACGCCGATGTTGTTGGACAGGGCAGCGCTGACGGTGATGGCGATCTCCGGCAGGTTGGTGGCGATGGCCAGCAGGATCAGCCCGCCCAGGGCCGAACCAAGGTGGAGCCGGTCATCAAGGACGTCCGTCTGTTTCGACAGCTGGATGCCGGCCACCCAGATCACCGCCGCGGCACCGGCGAAAATCAGGAGCAGTACCGCCAGCGGCAGTGCGTCCATGTCTCGTCCTCCCTGCGTGGTTCTTGTCAGCGTCTTAGCGAAGACGTACCCACCGGGCGGCCCGCATCCGTGGTTGCTGGCTGGGAATGCGCTGGGAATCCATCACTTGCAGGGTGCGCTGGTGGAAGAAGGACTGGTGAGGGTAAGGATTAGTGCATAGCTACCAGCCCGCCGAGAGGACCCCCATGGACATCGTTGAAGTGATTTTGAATGACCACCACGAGCAGCGGCGCCTGTTCGCCCTGCTCGATGAAATGCATGCCAGCGAAACATCCAGCCTGGAAGCGGTGTGGAAGCGCATGCGCATCCTGCTGGAAGTCCATGCCAAGGCAGAGGAGGAGCTCTTCTACCCGGAACTCCTGGAACTGGGGAAGGGCGCCGGCGGAAAGGACTCGGCCGAGGACGAAACCACCGACGCGATCCACGACCACAACGAAATCCGGGATGCCATCGCTGACGTTTCCAAGCACCCGACGGGTACACCGGAGTGGTGGGCGGCGGTGGCGAAGGCCAATGAAGCCAACGGCGACCACATGGCAGAGGAGGAGCGTGAAGGCCTGACCGATTTCCGGCAGCACGCGTCCCTGGAGCTGCGGCACCGCCTTGGCCTCGCCTTCAGCATTTTCGAGTCACAACATGCCGCGGGGATTGAACCCCAGGACGTCAGCCCTGAAGAGTACGTCCGCGAGCACGAATAGGTCTTTGGCTCCGGCCTCTGCTTGCCAGCGCCGCCGGATCAGCCCGGAGTGTGCCCGGACTCCACCGCGGCCGGTTTCTTGACAGTGGCCAGCAGCAGGACTCCGGCGACGGCGATGGCTCCCGACAGGAGGAACAGGACAATGGCCAGCGGCGGTGCTGCGTCCGCTTCACCCAGGATGGTAATGCCGATGGCCACGGCGACGAGCGGGTCGATGACGGTCAGCCCGGCGACCACGAGCTCGGGCGATCCCCGGGTGTGGGCGTTCTGGACCAGGAAGCTGCCGGCCAGCCCGGCAATGACCAGCCCCGCCAGGCAGGTCAGGGACAGCCATTCGAAGTCGCCCTGGAACAGCCGGGCGATCACGGTCTTGGCTAGCGCCGCGACGAACCCGAACAGGATCCCGGCGCCGGCGGTGAAGACCACGGCGTGCGAGCTGTGCCGCCACAGGAGATAGGCCACGGCGACGCACACCAGGACCACGGCGAGGACGATCAGGATGGTCACCAGGTGCCTGTCGCTGATCTCCACGTCCTCCGCGGACAGTGCCGCCACGGCAACGAAGATCCCCACCCCGCCAACGCAGAGGGCGACGGCGGTGAGCGCCCGGCGCCCGGGGGACCTGCGGGTCATCCGGGCGGTGGCCAGCGTGGTCACCACCAGGGCCACGGCACCGATGGGCTGCACCACGATCAGGGGCGAGAACCGGAGGCTGGTGAGCTGGAGCAGGATCGCGGCGCCCAGCATCGCCGTCCCGGCCAGCCATGCCGGTTTCCGGACCAGTGCCTGAAGGCGTCCGCCGCCCATGCTGCCGGCTTTGCGCCCGGTGGCGGCCGGCTGGTCTCCCACAGCCCGGTGCTGGAACAGCGTTCCCAGGGCGAGCAGGACGGCGCCCGCTGCGGCGATGGGAATCCCCAGCCAATGGTAGGACGTCAGTGCGGACACGGCCGCGACCTGGATCATGATCAGACCTTACCCACCCCGCGCCCCGGATGATCACCCTGCCGCGGTTCCGAATTACTGGCTGCGTTTCCGCCGCCGGTTTTTGAGCAGCTCGATGCCCACCGGGATGAAGGACGCCAGGACGATCCCGACGAATATCAGGTCGATGTTGGCCCCGATCCAGTCGTACCGGCCAAGCCAGAAACCCAGGAAGGTGACGCCGACGCCCCAGAGCAGGGCGCCCACCGCGTTGTACGCAAGGAACGCCCGGTAGCTCATCTTTCCCACGCCTGCGGTCACGGGAAGGAAGGTCCGCACAATCGGCACGAAGCGGGCCAGGACCACGGACCGGCGCCCGTATTTGAGGAAGAAGTTATGGGCCTTGTCAGCGTATTCGCCGCGCAGGAGCCTGGACCCGGGCCGGTTGAAGACAGCCGGCCCCGCCTTCCTGCCGATGAGGTACCCGGTTTGGTCCCCGCCGAGCGCGGCAAGAAACGCGGAGCCCGCCAAAACCGCGACGGGGACCTGGATGGTTCCCGTTGCCGCCAGCAGACCGGACGTGAACAACAGGGAGTCCCCGGGCAGGAAGAACCCCACCAGCAGGCCCGTCTCCACGAAAAGGAACGCGCAAACGATTAGGACCAGCCACGGGGCCAGGGCCGGATCACGGAGGAACTGGTTCGGATCCATCCATCCGGGCAGCAGGCCGGTTACCGGATGGACCGTGGCGGCGGAGGCGGCCAGGATGAAGAGGTGCATGGGCTCAACTTATG
This sequence comes from Pseudarthrobacter sp. rb, assembly GCF_056389225.1. NCBI lineage: Bacteria > Bacillati > Actinomycetota > Actinomycetes > Micrococcales > Micrococcaceae > Pseudarthrobacter > Pseudarthrobacter sp. rb. The sequence continues at coordinate 41,532 of NZ_JBWJAR010000010.1, forward strand.
CCACAAACCTTAACGCCCGCCTGCGCTGCCCCGAATGATCTTCGCAAAACTACTAATCATGCTTACCATTGTGGGGCGCGGGCTGCCCGCTGGGGGCAGAGCACCCGCGCGGCACCGGAGGTCTCACATAATGGACAACGAAATGCGTCCCCTGACTGATGAAGAACTGATGTCCGAGCAGGCCACAGCCTTGCCGGACAAGGAAGTCGCTTCCGTCCTGGACTTGAACGCTGACCTGGACCTGGGCATCAACGCTGCGGCCCCGATCGACCTGGCCGTGGCCGCCAACGCCAACGTGGCCGCGCCCATCGATGCCGCCGCTTCAGCCAACATCCTGTCCTACGGTTCCGACGCGCAGGCTTTGTCCAGCCAGGACGCAGCGATTGACCAGGGCATCACGGCCGACGCGAACGCTGATTCCACCCAGGACAGCGTGATCGGCCAAGGCGACGGCAGCGCTGACACCGGCACTACCGACGGCGGCACCACGGATTCCACGGGAACCGTCTCCGAACCCACCAGCACCGGCGGGCTGACCGATGCAGCGGGCGCGCTGAACGGCAACCTGCTCAACGTTGACGTCAACCTCGACGCCGACGCCGCCATCGCCGCTCCCATCAATGGTGCCGTTGCGGCCAACGCCAACGTTGCGGCCCCCATCGATGCGGCCGTGGCCGCCAACATCGGCTCCATCGACAGCCAGGCGTACGCCATCTCGGACCAGAGCGCCACCATCTCGCAGCACATCGACGGCGAGGCCAACGCTGCTGCCGGCCAGCAGTCCGACCTGCAGCAGTAAGCGCAGATGACCCACACCCACGGCGGTACGCCTCCCCAGGCGGGCCCGCCGTCGTCACCCGCTGCCCTTGCCCAGGAGCCGCCGGGCCAGGCCGTCACGACGGCGGGCGCCCACCGTCCTGCCTTGGCCGACGGTGTGCAGCTTCTTGGCACGGCGGAGGGTTCCGGCTACCGTGAGCCGCCGGCCCTGGTGCGCCGTGCCGACGGCCAGACCCTGCAGCTGACCCGGCTTCTGTACCTGGTGCTGGAGGGCGCCGACGGCACGCGGGACCTGGAGGCCATCGCCCGGCATGTCAGCGAGGGCTCCGGGCGGCTGGTCAGCGCGGACAACGTCCGTACGTTGATGGACTCCCAGCTGCTGCCGATGGGGTTGCTCCGGCGTGCCGACGGCAGCCAGCCGGAGGTCAGGAAGGCGAACCCTCTGCTGGGCCTGCGGTTCCGCTACGTCGTTTCCGATCCCGACCGCACGCGCAGGATCACGGCACCGTTCGCCGTGCTGTTCCACCCGCTGATCGTGGCGGCCGTGACGGCCGCGTTCCTTGCCGCATGCTGGTGGGTGCTCATGGTCAAGGGCCTGGGCTCGGCCACGCATGAGGCCTTCGAGCAGCCTGCCCTCCTGCTGCTGATTCTCGCGGTCACCATCCTCTCCGCAGGGTTCCACGAATTTGGCCATGCCGCCGCCACCCGCAAGGGCGGGGCCACCCCCGGGGCCATGGGCGCCGGGCTGTACCTGCTGTGGCCCGCGTTCTTCACGGACGTCACGGACTCCTACCGGCTGGGCCGCGGCGGCAGGATCCGCACCGACCTGGGCGGGCTGTACTTCAACGCCATCGTGGCGGTGGCCATCATGGGCCTGTGGTGGGCCACCGGCTTCGACGCGCTCCTGCTGGTGGTGGTCACGCAGATCCTGCAGATGGTCCGGCAACTGATCCCGCTGGTGAAATACGACGGCTACCACATCCTGGCGGATGCCACCGGGGTGCCTGACCTGTTCCAGCGGATCAAGCCGACCCTTCTGGGGATCCTTCCGTGGCGGTGGGGAAACCCGGAAAGCAAGGTGTTGAAACCGTGGGCCCGGGCAGTGGTCACCGTCTGGGTCCTGGTCACGGTGCCGGTGCTGCTGTTCAGCATGGTGATGATGGTCCTGTCCCTGCCGCGGCTACTGGCCACCGGGTGGGCCAGCGTGGGCAAACAGCAGGAGGCGCTGGCTGCGAGCCTGTCTGCGGGCGACGTCCTGGGAGTGACGGTGCGGGCGCTGGCCATCGTTGTGGTGGCCGTCCCGGTGCTGGGCGTGCTGTACATCGTGGTGCGGCTGCTGCGGCAGCTGGTCACCGGCTTGTGGCAGAAGACCCGCGGCAAGGTTCCCCAGCGGATCGTGGCCATGGGTGCCGTCGGGGTCCTGCTGGCGGGACTCGCCTGGGCGTGGTGGCCCGACGGCGGGACGTACCGCCCGGTGCAGGCCTACGAACGCGGGACGCTCAGTGATGCCACCCGGGCGGTCCTTCCCGCACGCGACGGCGGGGCATTGCGGCAGGGCGCTGCCGGGCGGACCGTTGCGTTGTGGCCTGCCGGGGCTGCGAAACCGACCCGGGACAACCCGCAGCTGAGCATGGTGCTGGTACCGGCTGGTTCGGCTCCGCCGGGGACGCCGTCAGCCGGCGGTTCCGCCGCTCCGGCGCCCTCCTGGGTGTTCCCGTTCGACCGGCCGGCTGCTCCGGAGGGCGACGGAAACCAGGCCCTCGCCGTGAACACCACCGACGGTTCCGTCCAGTACAGCGTGGCCTTCGCCCTGGTGTGGGCCGAGGATGGACAGCCCGTCACCACCACCAATGAGGCCTATGCCTTCGCCAACTGTTCGGGCTGCGCGGCGGTGGCCGTGGGGTTCCAGGTAGTGCTTGTAGTGGGCCAGACGGACGTGATTGTCCCCGAGAACCTCTCCCAGGCGGCCAACTACAACTGCCTGGACTGCCTCGCGTACGCCCTGGCCAGCCAGCTGGTGCTGACGCTCGACGGGCCGCTGGACGGGGACAGTAAACAGCAGCTCGAGGCGCTGTGGGCGCAAATCGCCGAGTACGGCCGCCACCTCCAGGACGTGCCGCTCTCCGACATCCAGACCACACTCAACGGATACAAGGAACAGATCACGGCCATCGTCAAGGGGTCATCGGTTGCCGGGGGTTCTTCCGGGGCAACGTCTCCTGCGACGGCCGGCCCCAGTGGCGGACCCACCCCCAGCTCCTCGGCTGCCTCGGGCGGCCAGTCCGCTCCGGCAGGGGCGCCGGCAGAAACCTTCGCTCCGGACCCTGCCGCGACTGGGGTGGCCACGGCGCCGGCCGGGCAGTATGGGGAAGGCGGGCAGCCGACGTCGTCCGTTGACTACCCCACAACGGAACCCACCGTGGACCCCGGCGCCGGCGCGACGCCCCAGACCACGTCCGGCACGGGCTGACCGCCCTTGGGCGCGCCCTACTTGGCGATGCTGCGCAGGATTTGGTGTGCAACCAACTGATCGACGCCGGGCAGGCGGGTTGCGCGGATGACCCACCTGCGCAGCAGGCGCTGGGTGTTGTTCCTGGGCAGGAACGTCGCTGCGGTCCGTCGTCCCGACTTTTGCGCCACCTCCACCACGGGGCGCCACTGCTGCTCGAACCGCGCCAGCGCCGCGCCGATGCCCCTGGTCCCGGTCACCGGTCCCAGAATGTCACCGAGCAGCGCGGCCCCGGCGATGGCCAGCGAGCCGCCCTGGCCGGCCAGCAGCGACACGGCGCCGCAGGCGTCACCCACCAGGACTGTGCGGTCCGTGTGCCAGCGGGGCATGACCACCTGCGCCACGGTGTCGTCATAGGGGTGCCCGGGGCACAGGTCAAGGAGCCTGTCCACCGCATCGCCCAGGCCGGCGAACTCGCTGCGGAGCCGCTGGCGGGCCGTTGCTGCCTCTTTCCCCGGTGACACGGCGTCCCGGTAGACCAGGAAGGCGGCCACCTCGTCCTGCCGGATGCCGTACAGCCCGGCCATGCGGTTGAGCGTGTCGGTGAGGATGAACCGGCCCCGGAAGCGCGCATTCAGGGCCGGATCGGTGACGATGAACGCCGCGGCCCGCATGCCCAGGGGCCGGAGGTAGTCCCTTTCGGGGCCGAAGACGCCGGCGCGCACCCCTGAGTGGATGCCGTCTGCACCGATCAGCACATCGGCGCCCGTCTCCTGCCGGAGGCCATCTTCGACGAGGACGTGTGCGCCTTCCCCGTTTGTGTGTGCCTTGACGACCCGTGCCCCGTAACGCACCCGCACCCTGTCGGCCGGGACGTCAGCCAGCGCCGCCAGGGCCGCTGCCTCGATGTCCGGGCGCAGCAGGCTCAGGACTTTCCCGCCGGCCAGCTTGGAGAACCGGAGGTAGTCGATGCTGCAGGTGGTGCGGCCTTCGGTGTCCACGTAGTCGGCGGACCGGATGTGGTAGGCCGTCTCTGCCAACCGGGGGTACAGGCCGATCCGCTCCGACGCCTCCACCCCGGGGCCGAAGAAGTCCATCATGTAGCCGTCGGGCCGCGGCGCCTGGGACTTTTCCAGCACCTCAACGTCCCAGCCGGCCAGGCCCAACTGGCGGGCCGCGACGAGTCCGGCGATGCCGGCACCGACCACGATGGCCTTCATGCCGGTGCCTGCGCGGAGCTGCTGCCATTTGCATCGGGGTGGGGGATTGAACGTATGCTGGCAAATAACATATGCACTACTACATGTAAGCAGGGGGACGCTGCGCTGGCAAGAAGCCGGGGCAGGCTCACTGGAGCACGCGGAGAAAGCACGAACCACCTGTGCTTCTCCGTTTGCGCGGCCAACGAGCAAAGGAAACATGTGCATGCACGTGAAAAAAGCGCTGGTACCGAAACTGCTGGCCTTCATCACGGTCTGCGTAGCCTGCGGCATCCTGGCGGCGGGCCTTTTCGTTCCCGCCACCGCGGTGGGGGCAACGGTTGCGGGCCGCTCCATCAGCTTCTTCGACCAGCTCCCGGCCGAGCTGGAACTGAATCCGCCGGCACGGAATTCGAAGGTGCTGGCGAAGGACGGGTCCGTCATCGCCACGTTCTATTCACAGAACCGCGTCCCCGTCAGCCTGGACAAGATGTCACCGTTCGTGCGGGATGCCATCATTTCCATCGAGGACGCCCGGTTCTACGAGCACGGGGGCATTGATCCCACCGGCATCCTCCGGGCCCTTGCCGTAACGGTCCAGGGCGGCCGCCAGGGTGCGTCCACCATCACCCAGCAGTACGTCAACAACATCATCATCGAATCACTGGTCGCCAACGGCAACGCGGACGAGGTGACCACGGGGGCGTCGAAAACCATCGGCGACAAGCTCCGCGAGATGAAGCTCGCCATTGCCCTGGAGAAGAAGTACTCCAAGGACCAGATCCTTGCCGGCTACCTCAACATCGTCTATTTCGGCAACGGCGCCTACGGCATCCAGACCGCGGCCCAGGAGTACTTCGGTATCCCGGCCGCCAAGCTGACCCTGCCGCAGTCGGCGGCCTTGGCCGCGGTGGTCAACAGCCCGGTCTACTACGACCCCCTCACCCATCCCGACCACGTGGTGGCGCGCAGGAACGTGGTCCTGGACAAGATGCTCGAACAGGGGCGCATCACCGCCGGCCAGCATGACCAGGCGGTGGCCGCACCCCTGGACCTGGACGTCCACCTCAGTGTCCAGGGCTGCGCCGCCGCGGCCTCCGCCCCCTACTTCTGCGACTACATCAAGCGGCTGATCCTCAACAGCCCCGCCTTCGGGCCGGACGAGGATGCCCGCCAAAAGCTCCTGGACCAGGGCGGCCTCACCATCCGCACCACCCTGGACCCCGGCCTCCAGCAGGTCGCCCAGAAGGAGGTCAACGCCGCCCTGCCGGCAACCGACCCGCTGCAGCGCGGCTCGGCCCTGGTCAGCGTCCAGCCCGGAACCGGAAAGGTGCTGGCCATGGCGCAAAACACCAACTACAACCCGGCGGCAGCGCCGGGGAACTACACCGGCAACCTGTCCCTGCCCGAGAAGGACGCCAACGGCAACCTCCTGGACGGTGCGGGCGGCTTCCAGATCGGTTCCACCATGAAGCCGTTCGTCTTCGCCGAATGGCTCCGGTCAGGCCGGTCCATGGCCACGGTCCTGGACGGGTCGGTCCGCGTCTACAAGGCAGGCTTCCCGTGGAAGAACAGCTGCGGTACCACCTCCGGCTCCTATGACCCAGCGCTTGGGCAAACCCCGCTGCCCAACGACGATCCGTACCACTACTACCGGATGAGCGTCCTGCAGGGCCTCTACCAGTCGATCAACACCATCACCTTCCAGACCGCCACGCGGCTGGACTTCTGCAACATCCAGAAGATGGCGACGGCGGCGGGCGTCAAGAATGGCCACACGAACCAGCCCTACGACCTGTCCAGCATTGCGAGCCTCATCGGCACCCAGGACGTGGCGCCGCTGGACATGGCCAACGCCTATGCAACCTTCGCGGCAGGCGGAGTCCACTGCGATCCGGTCGCGCTGGAATCCGTCAAGGACGCCCAGGGCCACGACTACCCTGTTCCTTCGGGCAACTGCACCCAGTCCATTGATCCGAAGGTGGCCGCCGGGGTGGCCTACGCCCTCAAACGCGTCCTGGTCAAGGGCTCCGGCTACAAAATCCCCGTCAACCGGGACCATGACATTTTCGCCAAGACCGGAACCACGGACGGCAACACCCAGACCTGGACCGTGGGGGCCACCACGGGAATCGCCACCGCCTCGTGGTTCGGGAGCTACAAAGGCTTCGGGCCCCAGTGGGCCAACCAGGACATCAGGATCAACGGGAAGTACTATGCCGGCGTGAACGGGTCAGACATCGCAGGCACCCAGTGGGGCCACCTCATGGACGCTGCCGCCGCCGGGTACCAGGGAACGTCCATTCCCGCGCCGCCGGCATCCATGCTGCGGTAGCTGGCCGGCGGGAACAACAACGGCGGTGGGTTCGTTGCACACGGGACTGCAAAGGAAACGAGGATAACCATGGCTGCTGATTACGACGAACTGCGGACCGACGTCAAGGAAACACAGGACCGTTCGCTCGAGGACCTCAAATCCGCCAACGCCCCGGATGCACGCAGCGTGGTCCGGGAGTTGGATGCCCCCGATGATGCCGACGCGCTTGGCGTCCCCGGCGGCGAAATCGTTGCCGAGGAACTCACGGTAGTGGTGGTGCCCGCCGCCGAGGATGAGTTCACGTGCCACTCCTGCTTCCTGGTCCGGCACCGTTCCCAGATCGCCAAGGAAAAGGACGGCCACCTGTACTGCACCGAGTGCGAGGGCTGACCGCTACCGCACGTGATTCGCGTCAGGGCTTGCCGGCGAGGCTGACAAGGGGAACATGAAGGGTCTGTTGCCCCGTGCCCCGCTGCACGTCGACAGCCACCGGCCGGCCCGGATCCTGCGTTCTGAGGCCCGCGAGCAGATCCGTGACGTTTCCGACTTTTATAGCGGCGAACGGCGTGCTGATGTCGCCCGCCTTCATGCCTGCCTGTTCAGCCGGGCTGCCCTGTGACACGCTGACTTCCAGGGCTCCTGCCGTGGTGGGCAGTGAGAACCGTTGGGCAAGTTGGGGTGTGATGTCAGTCGGGACGATACCGAGGGCTGCGTGTTTGACCGAGCCAGGGCTTCGAGGGGTGATTCCTTGGACGGCGGCATGTTGCGGTGGAGGCCGGAAACAATGCCGGCGGTGACCGTTTCCCCCAGCCAAAGGGGCTTACGATGACCACCGTCATAGAACCGACCTCCGGGTCCGATGAGGCGAAGCGTGCGGCCGGCAGGCCTTTTGGGTCGACCTTCAAGGCCCGCTACGCGGGGCTGGGGTGCTGCCCGAGCTGATTCGGATTTCGACGCCTGGGCGGAATCGGGTGCCGGGCTAAGGCGCTACGTCGGCGCGCGGCTACTTGGGCACATAGGGCGCGTACTGGGACAAGGTGCCATCAAGCACCGGAACATCCATGACTTCGCTCTTGCCCTTGGCTTGGAGGGTTAGGGCTGTGCGTGCGCCCGGCGGGTTTTCGGTGCTCTGGAGGATGTGTTCGGACGTGTCGAAGCCGATCTGTCCGTTGGCCGGGACTATCAAGTCCACACGGTTGTCCCGGTCCCTGATGACCAGGCGGATGTCTTCACTCGTAGGGTTGAAGATCATGCCCAGGAGGCGGCCCGGCTGCTCCTTGGCGGCGGCGACCACGGAAATGCTCCGGAGTTCGAGTCCCGCCAGATCGAGGTTGGCGCCAGGGGCAACGGACTTATAGTTCTGCACTCCGGAGTTGTAGCACCCGCTGACGCCTAAAGCCGTGCCAAACGCCAAAAGGAGGCAGAGCAGGAAACGGATGATTCGGCTGGATGACATGGAGGATTCCTTCCTGGACAATATTCGCGGAGATTGGCAGGCCCTGCCGCTTGGTGCGCGGGAAGGCGCAGGTGCGTCGGATGACCAGAGCTTCGAGAGCTGGGATCCGGGCATGGAAAAGAGGGATCCGGGGCCGGCCGTTGGCTGGCCCTATACGTTCTGGTGCGTGCGCCGCAGTGCCTGGTAATGTCCGGGCAATCTGCTTTGTGGCGCGTACCCGGGTAAACGACGCTTCTTTCAACTTCTTTTAAACCGTAGGTCCGTTTTGATGCTCCGGCCGTAACAAGGCTGTCAAGATTGCCGGAGCGTCATCACGACTGGGCAACAGCTGTCGCGAGGCCCGGGCCCGGATGAGTTATTGCCACTAGGCTGACTAACTCTGAGGGGCATCGAGCGGCGCCGGCAAGTACCTGCCCGGCACTGAAACCCCAGTCCGGCAACAGGCGGAGGAGAAGTAAGTCCATGGTCCAGGCGGCGCTGTTGAATTCAGGCCCTTGTTGAAAGGACGCGCGGCCCATTGGCTGGATGCTCTGCGGACACAGTTGTGGCCCTTGCCGGTGTTGGCGGTGGCCGCCGCAGTGGCACCCGGGGTTGCATTGCCGGCCCTGGATGCGGGCATCGACGGACAGCTGCCGGACAGCGCCAGGGTTGTGCTGTTCAGCGGGGGAGCGGAAGCGGCGCGGGCGGTCCTGCAGGCTATCGCGGGGTCCCTGATCACAGTGACGTCCCTGACCTTCTCCCTGACGGTGGTTACGCTGCAACTGGCCAGCAGCCAGTTTTCGCCCCGCCTCTTAAGGACTTTTACCGCTGACCGCTTTGTCCACGCCACCTTGGCGCTGTTCCTGGCGGCCTTCGCGTTCGCCCTGGCGGTCCTTCGCAGCGTCCGTGACGAGGTCAGCGGAAGCACGGCCTTTGTCCCCGAAATTTCGGTGACGGTGGCATTTGTGCTTGCCATTGCCAGCGTGGTGGGCCTGGTGCTGTTCCTGGCGCACCTTGCCCGGGAGATACGGGTGGAGACGATAATGCGCCGGGTGGACCGGGAAACCCGGGACACCATCGACCGCGTGTTCCCGAAGAACCGGCGGGTTGCAGGCGCCGTGCCCGCCCCGCAGCCGGGCAGTTTCCTCATACCGGCAGTATCCTCCGGGTTCCTCACCTCACTGGACAAGGACCGGCTCCTGGCGGCCGCAGTGAACTTCGGAGCCGTGGTCCGGATTGACCGGGATCCAGGGAGCTCCCTGGTGGAAGGGGTTCCTTTCGCCACGGCCTGGCCGCTGGAAATGGGAGCCGGCCATGGCCCGGACGCCCGGGAAGAGCTGTGCCGCGAGATCAATGCGGCAGTCGCCACAGGTTTTGAACGCACAAGTGTCCAGGACGCCGGGTACGGGTTCCGCCAGCTTGTGGATGTGGCCGTGCGTGCCTTGTCACCAGGAATCAACGATCCCACCACGGCGGTCCACGTCCTTGGCCACCTCTCGGCCCTGCTGTGCCGGCTCGTGGACCGGAACCCCGGGCCGGAGCAGGTCCGCGACGACGACGGCCGGGTACGGGTTGTGCTGTCGCTCCCCGGGCTGCCGGCACTGATGGACCTGGCCGTAAACCAGGCCAGGTACTACGGCGCCGGGGATCCGGACGTGGCAGGGCGTTTGCTGGACCTCCTGCGGGAGGTCGCGTTCTGTGACCGGACGGGCCGCTACCGGGACCTGGTAATGGACCACCTGGACCGCATGCGCAGCGCAATAGCCACGGCCAACTACGCGGCTTCGGATCGGCGGCGTCTGCTAGACAACGCGGAAGCCTGCGCCGCCGAGGTCCAGGCACGCAAGGGTTGACCAGGTTCTGTCCCGGATCGAAGTCTGTCACCAAGCGGTGACCGGATCAGTCCAGGCGGCACCCTGTGGCTTCAGCTTCGATGAAAAAGCCGAATAGGCTCGTGCCTTCTCCTGCCAGGGGAAGACTCCGGATCGGTGCCGGCAGCGGAACCGGGGGATGAACGTGCTTCCCCGGCAACCCGGACAGTGCGCCAGGTGTCCAACGCGATGACCGCGCCAATAATCGCCAGGGACAGGAACATGGAGGCAAACGCATCGGTCAGCCAGTGATACCCCAGGTACAGTCGGCTCAAGGTCACCAGCCCGATGCCGAGCACCGCGGCCACGGACCACAGGGCCCCCGCAAGGCGCTTGCCCTGGCGCCGTGATGTGACGAGGTATGCCAGGACCAGCAGGAAGTCGCATGCGCCCAACACATGGCCCGAGGGAAACGAGAAGCTGGGGTCGGGTTCCAGGAGCATGGCATCCACCGGCGGCCGGGACCGTTGGACCATGGGCAGGATGATCTGCGAAATGATGACGCCGGCCACCATTGCTCCGACGAAAAGCAGGGGCCGCCACGCATGCCTTTCCGCGAAGGTCCAGGCGACGGCGACCACCAGGACAATGATGGGCATGGCCACCGGCCCAAACACCCGCGCCACTGGCGTCATGGCCGCGGTCAGCACATCCGACCGGTGCGAAAGAAGCCACTGCCGGACGGGTTGGTCCAAGGCACTCAGCCCATCACTGTGGACGACACCCCACAGGGTGAGGGCGAAGAGCGCCGCGCCCGCCAGGACCAGCGCCCCGGCTGCGATGTAGTAGCCGCGCCGTACGCGGGCGGATACGTGCCGGTGGTGAACGGAGAACAAGTGGTGGACGCCCCCGTGGCCGGCCCTGGCCACCATCGTCGCAGAAGGCCCTGCGTGCTCCGTCCCGCGGGCTCGTTTCTGAGGCCCTTCCGGAATTGGTTGGCTGTCCGTCCAGGGAACGTCAGCCAGGATGCGCGGGTCAAGGTCCACGCCCAGCCTGAGTACGCTGATTTCCCCGGTGGTTTCGAGGACAACGCAGGCCACCTCGTCCAGGTTCCTTACTCCCGCCAGGCGGAGAGTGGGCCAGAGGTCAGCTTCGGTCAGGTGCACCTTGTGCAGGTTTTGGTGGATGATGGTGCCGCCCGACATGAGCAGTACCGGGCGGTTTTGCAGAAAGCGCTCAGCCACCCGCCATCGTTTCAGCTGTCCCGTGACGGCCTGCATCCCGAAGAGGCTCAGCAGGGCCAGGAGGCCGGCCCCAAGCGTAGGTGTGTAGCCAAGGGCCGCCCGGCCAATGACGGCGCCCAACGCCACGATGGTGGCGAGGTCTGAACTTGCCACGCGTGCCAGCACCCGCTGCCCCAGCATGCGGACCAGGACCACCAGCGCAAGGTACATCCCGACAGTGGACAGCACCACTTCGAGGGCCTGCTGCGGCGTGAGTGTCAGTTCCTCCCACATGGCGTGCCTCTTCCTATGCGGGCCGCCGGGAACCTGTACCGGGCCTAGATTCCCAGCAAAAGGCTCTCGGCGGCGGACGGCTCCCCGGCGGCCAGGGCGAACAGTTCAAAACCGGCGGCAACCTTTGCCTGTTCCTCCGGCGACAGGCCGGTAAGCACCTGGGCGATCTCCCGGCGCCGGGCCTGTGTCACGTCCTCCACGATCCGCAGCCCCTGTGCGGTCGCGGAGACCATGACTTCACGCCGGCTGCCGGGGCTCTGTTCCCGCACCAGCAGCCCCGCCGTTTCCAGCCTGTCCGCGGTCCTGCTGAAGCTTGACTGGTGGACACCGAGGAGCTGTGCCAGATCGCCCATACGGGCGGGCCCCCTGGAAGCCAGCAGCACCAGGACACGGAACTGTGGAAGCGTGACGGCGTCCGCTACTCCTGCCAGGGAGCGGGCGACCAGTCCAAGCAGGGCCCTGGACGCGGTGAGGGTCCGTTCCAACGCTTCATCGTGTCCAGGCGCACCTTGCGTACCCATACGTGAATCCAACTCCTTGTGAATGGCCGAACCCCGGCAGTTTTCCATGCAGGGGAACATAGGTTGACCCACAGCATATGTTGGTTCGGAGCGTGGTTCAAGGCGCCCAGGCGGCGCCGGGCAAGCTCAGCCCTCGTCTGCCGGATTCCGCAGCTTGCGCCGGATCAGGATCCCGGCCACAACCAGGCCGAAGACCAGGACGGCGGCGACTACCCCCACTACAACCAGTTGCGCGGGAAGCCCCGTGTCGGCGACCGTGGCGTTGGCCGTCGGTGCCGCCGCCGGCGCCGCATTCGGGCCGCCGGCGGTGAAGGTGAAAGTCCCCTCCATGGGGTGGCCATCCGAGGACACCACCCGCCACACCACCTTGTACTTTCCCTGTGGAGCGCCTGGCTTGACCGCCTGGCTGACCTGGTTGTCCACGATCTGCACCGGCCCGTCCGCCTGGTCGGTACCGCTGGCATCCTCCACGCGCACGATTGAGTTGATGGCGATGGGGGTGTGGTCGAAGGTCAGTTCGATCTTCGCCGGCATCGCGCTGACTGTGGACCCGTTGGCCGGGTTGCTGGATTCGAGGGCGTCGTGCGCCTGGGCCGGTGCTGAAGAAACCAGCAGGAACGCGGCGGTGGCCAACGGCAGCAGCATCCTGGCCAGCCAGGCCGCCGGAGTGTGGGTAGGCGTCGTCTTCACAATGTTCCCCAATCTACTTGCCGGCGGCGCGGGTACGGCGGCCGGCCAGGACCAGCCCCAGTGCTGTTGCGCCGAGCACCAGGCCTGCCGCACCCAGGACCACGCCCCACACGGACGTGGCATCACTGGAATCCTGGGCCGTCCGGGTCACTGCCTCGGAGCTGGGCGCCGCCGACGCAGTGCCGGCGGCAGCGTCGTCGTCGGCCGTTGTTATAAAGGACGGGGCCGGATGCTTGGGTTCCGGCTGCCCTTCAGCGCTCTCTTCGTCCCACTTCACGACGCTGCCGTCGGTGTAGCTTTGGGCCGCCTTCAGGGTGACCTTGGTACCCGCGGCGGGCAGCCGGCCCACGGACAGCGAGAACGCCTGGTACTGGTTTTGGCCCAGCTGGTGGGCTTCGTCGGCGGTCCAGACCACGGAGGTGGGCGCCTTGGTGACCGTGGTACCGGACACCGTGACGGGCTTGGGCAGGTCGCCGGTGATCACCTGCGACGTCCAACCCTCCACGGGCTTCACCGAGACGGAGGTAAAGGGCGTGTCGGTTGGCAGCGTGACCTCGAGTCTGGTGGTCTTCGCTGTGGGGGATTCATTGGGGACGTTGAACGTCAGGTGGGAGTAGCCATTGGCGCCGGTGTCATCCGGGTCCACGCTGACGTGGGCGGACGCGGCGCTGGCGCCTGCGGCGATGATTCCCGCGGCGGCAGCGGCGGCGGTGAGGGTCTTGAGGGTACGGCGGAATGAGGTGTTCAAAGCAAGCCTTCCAAGGGGTGCGCCAAAAAGGACCGCGTACGGCGGCGGCGCAGAAATACAGGGACAACGCGGCCCGCCCACGCCTGCCAGGGGGCAGGTGGGGACGGCGCGGAAAGTCGGGAGCCGCTTTAGATCGCGGCGTGGAAGGCCGGCGGCCCGCGCAGCGCAGGCAGGCGCAGGTTCCGCCACCGGAAAGGAATAACGACGGCGGCCGGCGCGGGAAGGTGCGGCCATTCAGGAATGGCGGCGGCGGACAGGATCCGGACAAGTGGCCGCAGCCAGGCGGCCAAGGCCCAGGCGGCTGCTTCGCCCTTGGCCAGGACCAACGCCGTGGCCAGGGTTGCCGCGACGTGCAGGGCCAGCATCAGGGCACCTGGTACGGCGGCATGTTCCGGCATCAGGGCCGCGGCCGCAGGGGACACCGCTGAGGCGTCATGGATGTGGCCGCCGGCGGTGGGAGTGAACGATGCGGACACCGAGAACGCGTCGAAAGCCCAGTGCAGGACCAGTTGGCTGGAGCCCAGGAGGCCGATCATCGCGGGCATGCTGATCTTGGTCTTTGACAGGATCGTAACCGGCGCCAGGACCAGCGCCACGATTCCTGCGACGATGGCCGGCTGCGGCAACAGGCCCCCTGCAATAACGTGAGCCCCTGCGGCAAGGATCAGCATGGAGGCGGTGAAGGCTATGGCCCGGGGGACGCGGAACGGAGCGCTCATGCCAGTCGCCACCCTTCCCTTTACAGTTGCCACCCTCCACTGTAAGGAACCACCCCCATGGGCAGGTAATCAACTTCGGGATGTGGAGGAGGTCGGAACGCCGGCTGGGGGGTGAAACAGCAAAGCCCCTGGTGGAGGCCAGGGGCTTTGCTTCGAACTGCGAGGGGGTGCGCTACTCCGCGAGCTTGGCGACCGAGTGCGCCCAGATGAAGAACTTGTTGGTGCCCAGATCCTTGACGGTCTTGATATTCAGGGCCTCCTTGAGCTTCTGTGCGTCGCTCTCGGACAGACCCTTCAGGGCCTCGACCGGCGCCTTGGCCAGATCATCAATGCCCTTGTCGAGATATTCCTTGTCGAACTTCGCGTTGATTCCAGCCATACTGTCTGTCCTCCTGGTGCTCGTTGGGCCTCATTGTGTCGTGGGACACTGTGGCCATTGAACCACGGCAATTCTCAAAATGCACAAGTATTCAAATTGGCCATTCCTTACCCCCTCCTGCAACGGCTCCCAGCAATTACCCAGCAACCGGAACGTGGGCGCGGAGGGCCCTGTCGGGATGGGGCCAGGGCAGGTAGGCGCCATCTTCCCCGTCCTCCCCGTCATCTACTTTCCTTGAGTAGTAACCCTGCTTACCATTGGTAAACTGCCGGTGACCTGCGGCTTCGTGGTGCGAGTGCGCGCGGGGGCAAGTAGTCCCCTCCCGGAAGACAGGTAGCCACTACGGGGGCCGTCCCCGGCAAATGCCCCTAGTCTGCAATTCGATGGAGGTCCGGCGCGCGCCAGTGCAGGAGAGGGGATGGGCGGAAATGGCGAATTGCGTGAGTTGCATAACTTTGGACCCATCCGCCACATGAACGGCTTCGAATGCCTACTACCGTATAAAAGGGCCAAAAAGACCTTGGACGCGGGCACATTAAGTTTTGGAATTTGTTGTCTGCGGAAATCAGCCGGGTTTGGCCAAGGATTTGATCGGGGGAATTGTTGGAGCGCGGGACGGTAGTGGTTGTCGAGGACGATCCGGACATCAGTGTTGTGGTGTCCGGGATCCTGCGTGAGGCAGGATTCGGCATCCATGCATTCGACCATGGGCAGGCCGGGGTTGACGCCGTGAATAAACACAGCCCCGAAGTGGTGGTGGTTGATCTCGGACTGCCGGACATCGACGGATTCGAAGTGACCCGGCGCATCCGGACCTTCAGCAATGCCTACGTGCTGATCCTGACCGCGAGCAGCCAGGAACTGGACACCATTCTGGCCCTGGAGGCAGGCGCCGATGACTACCTCACCAAACCCTTCCGCGCCCGCGAGCTGAGGTACCGGGTGGAGGCACTGCTGCGCCGGCCCCGGCTCCGCACCGACACTCCACACCTGACGGCCTCGTCCCTGCAGCCGGCACCCCCAATGGCCCCGGACGCGCCAACTGATGTTCTGGACGGCCCTGAGTCCCTGGCCCACAACGGCCTGCACCTGCATGTCTCCACCAGGACGGTCAGTGTGGACGGGGTGGAAGTCCGCGGACTTACCGCCTCCGAGTTTGAGCTGCTGTACACCGTCCTCATCAACGGACGGGTGGTTCTGAGCAAGGAAGACCTTGCCCAGTCGATGCGTGGGGGGCAAAGCGCGGACGACGCCCTGGACCGTGCGCCGGATGAACAGGTGATCCAGGTGCACATCGCCAATTTGCGGAGGAAACTGGGCGATAGTGCAGCAAAGCCTCGCTGGATC
Organism: Pseudarthrobacter sp. rb; assembly: GCF_056389225.1. Taxonomy (NCBI): domain Bacteria; kingdom Bacillati; phylum Actinomycetota; class Actinomycetes; order Micrococcales; family Micrococcaceae; genus Pseudarthrobacter; species Pseudarthrobacter sp. rb. The sequence continues at coordinate 57,441 of NZ_JBWJAR010000010.1, forward strand.
GAGACGGTTCACGGATTTGGCTACCGACTGGCGGCACCCATGGACCAGGAGAACTAAATAACGTTCCGGACGGGGTGCTGGGACTCTGCTTATAGGGCTAGCCTGTAAATGAGTCGGCAAGTTCGTTCGCTTTTCCAACAGATACCTGTGCGGCAGGTGACTGTTCTCCTTTTCGTGGTGGGCCAGAGTGGCAGCAGGAGACTAACAAGCGCCTTTGGGGTTTCGAAGGGCGAATGAACGGACGAATATGGCCACTGGCCAAAAGCCCGGTTCAGCGGCTTCCTGTGGGCGCGTGTATGTCGTGACTGGCGAAGAGCTCGTCCGACGGGGTTTGCGGAGGTTGCTGGAGGTTAACGGGTTCAGCGTTGCCGGTGAGTCGGGGTCTGTCCGCCAGGCGGCGCGCCGGATCCCTGCGGTACGCCCGGATCTGGCCATCATCGACGATGATCTTCCCGATGGTTCCGGTGCCGGGCTTTGCCAATCTCTCGTGGCGGCTGATGGAACCATTCGGTGTGTGCTGATGACGGGTGAAACTGACGAGGCGGTGCTTATTGGGGCTATCCTGGCCGGCGGGTGGGGGTGTCTGTCACAACAGGATGACAATGAGGAGCAGCTCAGGCTGATCCGGCGGGCCATCCAGGGGTACACAGCCTACAGCCGTCGTTTCCAGACCGGCATCCTGGCTCCGATCCAGGCTGACGGAACGAACGGGCCCGACGGCCGGTTGGGAATGCTTTCAGAACAGGAGATGAAGGTGGCGGGGGGGGGGTTGCCCGGGGGTTGACCAACGGCCAGATCGGCCAGGAAATGTTTTTGGCCGAAAAGACCGTGAAAAACATGGTCTCATCGGTGCTGATGAAACTCGACATGTCGCGCAGAACCGAGGTCGCGGTGTTCGTCTCCGGGGAACTTGAGCACACAGGGAACCTCGCACAGGAGTACCGGCGCAGCCGTGACACAGACCTGATCGCGGAAGTCACCGCGGCGCTCGTTATCTGCACCAGTGAGGCGGGCAGTGTTCCGCCGTCCAACAGAATGCTCTTATTGAACGCCATGCGACTTGCTGATTCCCTGGCGGCTACCCGCGCCCGGCCTCACGCCGTTAGACTCTTGCAGGAACGACGGACGAGAGTGCATGGCCCTGAGACCACCACCCCAAGGCCAACCCCGCGCGGCACTGACAACGCTCCCGAGCGGGGCCAGTACTAAGGGGCCGGACAGTTTCCCACTGGCACTCCACTGCCGGAGCAGAATCTGGGTGCCAGCGGTTTGGAAGGGCGGCTATGTCGAGTGCGCAGGCGCCTGTGGACCGTTTTGATCGGGTAGTCCTGGTCTTCAATCCGGGTAAGCCCGGCATGGTTGCCAGGATCGACGAATTACAACAGGGTCTGACTGCCGGATTGCCGGAGCTGCCGATTGAGTTGCTGCCAACGGAGTTTGCCGGGCACGCCCGTGATCTTGCACGCTCCGTGGCGGCGAAGGGAACCCCTCTCATTGTTTCCGTCAGTGGTGATGGCGGATACCACGAGGTGGTCAACGGGGTAATGGACGTTCCCGGCAGCAGGGCGGTGTGCACTGTTGTTGCGGCAGGCAACGCCAATGACCATCACCGCAGCATGCCCGCGCCGCCGTTGCCGGAGGCCGTCCGCGAAGGCCGGGTCCGCCACATCGACCTGTTGCGCATCACGTACGGCGGGAAACACCGCGAGCGGATTCAGTACGCCCACTCGTATGTAGGTTTCGGGCTCACACCGTTGATGGCGATCGGCATCGAGAGGGGCGGCAAGGGGAAAATCCTCGAACTCCTGTCCGTCGCCCGCACACTCTCTGCGTTGAGGCCCTTTGAACTCGTCCGTGCAGACGGGGCCACCGCGCGCTTCGACAGCCTGATCCTCGCCAACATTTCGCGTATGGCCAAGTACGGGACGGTCAGCGAGATGGGCAGCCCCGACGATGGCCTGTTCGAGGTCGTGACGCTCCCGCATGCCGGGCGTTGGAAGATGGCGCTGATGACCCTGCGGGCTGTGACGCTGGGACTAGGGCACCAGCCCAGCGTCAGCAGCTATTCCTTCACAACGCGGGATGCTGTTCCTTGCCAGATCGACGGCGAAGTCGTTCATCTTCCAGCCGCCACGCATGTGCTGGTGGAGAGCGCGAAGGGCGCCCTGGCTGTTATCTGACCCTGGGCACCCTTGCTGTGTCTGTGGATTGTGGGAATGGGACGTAGCCAGGGGCAGGCCGGGGTTTGGAAGCGTACAGAACTAATTGGTGGGTTTTCACCGGTCGTGGCCCACGAGGGCGTACAGTCAGGGTATCGGGACGCTGTGACTGGACATCCGGTTTCCTGAGCAATGAAACCAACTCCGCGTCCGCCGCCGGCACATCGGCGACTGTGGCATCCCGTCACGGCAATGAACACGTGGTGATCAGTTGGGACAACGAGGGCGGCCCTGGCCGTTCTGCTCCGCAGGCCGGCCCCTCCGGCCGATGCCCTCCCCTTATAAGGGGCCCGGTTTCGGGTCCCTTGACCCCAGTCACAGTCGATCCGCCCGTCTCTGCGGTTCTGACAGTGCATCTTCAAGAAACGTTGGCGCAGTGCCATGACCACCACCCAAGAACAGCCTGTCCACGTCGAGGGGCGCCTTGCGCTCAGCGGCGTCCTGGCCTCCGCCCTGCCTCACGACCTCGGTACGGCCACGGGCGCCTCTCGTTACACCGTCCCGGCCGTGTTCTCCCGCAGGCCCCAGCCCCGGGAACTCGATTTGCTGCATGCCAAGAGCGTCACCCGGCGCTTGGCGGAGGAAGGATACAGCGACGTCGAACTGCGGGTCTCTGACCGCCGCCTCCTGATCACCAACACCAATCTGCAGGACCTCAAGTCAGGGCTTGCCCACCTTATCGGCATGATTCTGAGGGACATTTCCGTGCAGGCCGAAGCTGAGCGCGCCCACAGGTCTGAAGAACTGGATGCCTTGGGGATGCTTGAGGAACAACGACTCGAAGCTATCCGTCAATCCGCGGCCGAAATCCACTTCGACTAACACCCGTAACCAGCCGTACCCAAACCCGCAAAGGAAACAAATGACTTCCATGCACCTTGAGAAGTACTGGCACCGGCTGTCCCCGGCCAGCAAGCAGTGGCTCATCGACAATCCTGGCTGTGTAATTCTGCCCCGCACCATTTCGGCGGAAATAAATGCCGAATCCGGAGAGGACGCTGATTCTGATAATCACGGCGAGACTGTCCTGTCACAGGAAAACATCGAGTTCATCCGGTCCAAAACACACCAGGAAGAACCGTCCCCGGCACCGCCGACCTACCGGTTCTTCGACTCTGTACAGCCCTAAATCCCGGGCCCCTGGAGAACGGGCGGCAGATACTACGAGTCATCCAAGAATGCCCCTACCTTAACAGGGGACACACGAAAACCTGAAGCGTGATCCCTTGCCCGCTGGTTCAGTGCGCGTCCCAGATGCGCCCCCTTTGCCGGAAAGGGGGCGAGGCGGGGCATAGTTGGAGTATGGCAACCTACGATTCCCGGAGTTTTTACACACGCGGTGATTCCTTCAGTGTTGGAGCTTCCCGGGAACACATCGAACGCTCGCTTCTGGACTTTGGGGCAACCGACGTGCTTTTCAGCCAACGTGGCCATCTCAATGCCATCTCGTTCAGAGCCTGCGGAAGGCAATTTCGGATCGTCCTCTCTTTGCCGCAGAACGAGGGAAGCCCTACGGTTCCGGGTGGACTGTCCGACGTACCCGGCAGGGAAGTTACCGCAAAAGTGCTCGAACTCGATGCCCGTCGATTCTGGCACGCCTTCGCCCTGTCGACAGATGCCAAACTCGCAGCGGCGGCAGCCGGTGTTGCAACACTCGAATCCGAATTTCTGGCCCATGTGGTGCTCCCCGGGAACCATACGGTGATGGACGAACTCGAACCGGTCATAGCCTCTGCCTACAGGTCCGGGCAGCGTCCCTGCATCAGTACTGCTGCTGGACCACGGACCGATTGAATACACGGGCCATGGCCCAGCCAGGAAGGATCCATCGGTGGGCCGGAAGGCACATCTTATTGGGACCGGGGCGTGTTGCGAAATGATGGAAACCCAATGGCCACTTGTGGAGCCCTGCGTTTTCAGTTTGAATTAGCGCCGTCGCACTGGGCGACTTTCGTGTAATTCTTGGTCTCGCAGGTGCCTGGCACCGCCTTTAGGAAGAAGCTTCAGTGAAAGCGTTGCACAGGCTGGGTGCTGTTCTGTTTCCGAATATTGTCCGCCCGCGCGGAAAGACAAAAGGGATAGCCAACGCTGCCGCGGCATTGTCCTTGTTGGCGGGGCTGCTATCCCTCACCATCCCTTCCGCCGGCACGGTACCCAGGGCGACGGCTGCAGACATCAAGCCGGGGGAGTGGGTTTCCCTGGCGGCCGGTCCGGCGCCGGCCAGCAACCCGCTGCAGGGCTTTGTCCCATACGCCGGGAAGTACGGTTCCCTGCCCTATTCCATGGAATGGTTTTACATACCGGTGAACGCCGTGGTCACGGGGCCCGGCACCTACGACTGGTCCGCCCTGGAATCCCAGCTGAACGCCATTGCCGCCCGCGGACACCAGGCCGTCTTCAGGTTCTACCTCGACTACCCCGGCAAGCCAACCGGCGTTCCCAAATACCTGTTGGACGCCGGCCTGGCCACCCACTCCTACACCGACTACGGCAACCAGGGCATCAGCGTTTCCCCCGACTACAACGACCCGCGCATGGCCCAGGCGCTGGACAGCTTCATCGCGGCCTTTGGCTCACGGTACGACGGCGACCGGCGCATCGGCTTCATCCAGGCGGGCCTGCTGGGCTTCTGGGGCGAATGGCATACCTACCCCCACGACGGGTGGGCCTCGCCGGAAAACTGGTCGGCCTCGGCCACGGAGCAACAACTTGTCCTGCAGGCCTACACAGCCGCCTTCACCAGGACCAAGCTCCAGGTGCGGTACCCCACCACCGCCAACAGCAGCCTTAATGTGGGCTACCACGACGACTCGTTCGCCGCCGAAACCCTGCCCGGGAGCGGCTGGAGTTTCGTGGACAAACTGCAGCAGGCCGGCGCAACCAGCAAGTGGCTCACCCAGCCGGTGGGCGGCGAACTCCGCCCCGAGCTGCAGCCCTGCCTTTTCGACGCCGTCCCCTGCCCCTGGGTGGCCGATCCGGCCCAGAAGGACTTCCCGGGGAGCGTGGCAGCCACCCACGCTTCGTGGCTGCTCAACCAGTACGCCTTCAGCCCAACGTACGCAGGGACTGCCCAAAGCACTGCTGCCGCAGCGTCCCAATCGCTGGGCTACCGGTTCCAAGCCACCGGCTTTTCCCTGGCGCCCGGAACCGTGAAGGGACAGAGCGACCTCAGCGTCACCATCCGCAACACCGGGGCGGCGCCGTTCTACTACGACTGGCCGGTGCAGGTGGCTGCCGTGGGCGGCGACGGGAAGATCGCCAGGACCTGGACCACCTCCTGGAAGCTGACCACGATCAAACCCGGCATGGCACCCACCCTGGCCACGCCCCTCAGCACCAGCGGCCTCGCCGCCGGCTACTACACGCTGGTGCTGCGGCCGGTGAACCCGCTGGCCAATGGTGTCCCGCTGCGCTTTGCCAACGCCGCCCAGGACCAGACGCTGCCCGGGTGGCTGACCCTGGGACGCAACTACTTCCCCGCATCCTGACCGCCGGCCACAGCCACGCCGCGACAGCCGGCTTTCAACTGGCTGCGGCCTCCATGCGGTAACCGTTCGGGTTGTTCTGCTGCCAACGCCAGGCATCGGCGCACATGTTCTCCAGCGTTTCCGCCGCCTTCCACCCCAGGTCGCGGAAGGCCGCCGTCGGATCCGCCAGGCTGACCGGGGCGTCTCCCGGGCGCCGCTCCGCCAGGCTGTAGGGGACTGCAGTCTGCGCCGCCTTTTCGAAGGCGCGGATGATTTCCAGGACGGAGTGGCCGCTGCCGCTGCCCAGGTTCCAGGTGTGGACCCCCTCGTGGGCGGCAAGGTAGTCCAGTGCCGCCAGGTGGCCGGCGGCGAGGTCCATCACGTGGATGTAGTCGCGGACCCCGGTGCCGTCGGATGTTGGGTAGTCGCCGCCGAAGACGTTCAGCATGTCCCTGCGGCCCACCGCCACCTGGGTGACGTACGGGAAGAGGTTGTTCGGGGGCCCCTGCGGATCCTCGCCGATCTGGCCGGACGGGTGGGCGCCCACCGGGTTGAAGTAGCGCAGGAGGGCCAGCCGCCACCGGCCGTCGGAGGCCTGCACGTCCGTGAGGATCTCTTCGATCTGCTGCTTGGTCCGGCCGTAGGGGTTGGTGGCCCCCAGGCTGCTGTCCTCCTTGAGCGGCATCTGCGGGTTGCTCCCGTACACGGTGGCGGAGGAGCTGAAAACGAGGGTCCGCACATCGTGGGCGTCCATGGCCTCCAGCAGGTTCAGCGTCCCCGTGACGTTGTTGCGGTAGTAGCGCAGGGGCTGGGACACCGATTCGCCCACGGCTTTCAAGCCCGCGAAGTGGATCACCGCCTCCACCCCGGCGGCCGCGAACACCTGGTCCAGCGCCGCGGGGTCCGTGATGTCGGCCTCGTGGAACGCCAGGCTGCGTCCGGAGAGTTTCTGGACGCGCAGCAGCGACTCCACCTGGGAATTGCTGAGGTTGTCCACCGCCGTGACGTCGTGCCCGGCCTCGAGCAGTTGGAGGATGGTGTGGGACCCGATGTACCCGGCGCCGCCGGTAACTAGAACCTTAATGTCTCTGCCCTCGCTGATAGACAACCCCGCTCTGCGGAGCCAAAACCACATGGTGGGGTGCCGGTTGCCCGGCGGCATCAACCAGCCCGGACGGGACTTTGAGGCGTCGCCGGCTGCGGCCGTCATTGTTGAAGTTCACGGCCGCCCAGCCGCCGCTGAACGTCCGCTGCCACACATGCCGCCGGCCCTGGGGCTGCCCCTCGGGATGTCCCAGGGGCCAGTCCAGTTCCTCGATGTGCTGGGTGCGGCTGTAGTCGTCGTGGCCGGTTGCCGTGTAGGAGCCCGCTCCGCCGCCGAAGATCCAGAACGCCGCCAGGCCGTACCGGAAGTTGGGGTGCGCGTCGTCGCCATCGGTGGGGACGCGCAGGATGGAAAGGCCGGGCCCGTCTGCCTGGGAAAGCTGCGCCTCGGCCGTCCGGGGATCGAACAGGTTTGCCGGGCCGTAGCCCAGCCACACCTCCTCGAAGCCGCCGCCGTACGCCGCGTGGGAATCCCAGCGGCCCGGCAGGCGCCGGGATTCGGCAATGTTGGGCACCAGGACCTTGCCCACACCGTTCAATGCCGCACCCGCGGCATGGACGAGCTTGTCCAGGCCCTCCCGGAAGTCGGCCATGGATGCCGCGTCCTGCACCGGGGGCCGGATGCCGTAGTAGTCGTCAAAGACGTCGTTGTCCGCCATCACGCCGTCAAAGGGGGAGCCTGCCAGCTCCCTGGTGACGTTCTCCACCCAGCGGGCACGGTACTCCGGGTCCCACACCTTCATCTGCCAGTGGCCGCCGTAGCCGTTCCACTCGATGCGCGCACCGTCCAGCCGCGTGGCGAACCATGTGCCGCCGTCGTCCTCTGCCTCCCGGTACGTCACCCCGGAACTGAAGACGGGCCCCGGTTCATACGCCCGGGTGGAGGACAGGCACTTGTAGCAGAGCACCGTCATGTCCGGGCGGCGGCGCTTGAGCTCGGCCGCCGCGTCCAGCTCCCACGGCTGGAGGATGGCCGCGCGGTAGTGCTCGGCGGCGAAGTCGATCTGCGCCGGAGAGATGGGATCGCCGTAGCGGATCCACGCACCCACTCCGGTCACAGCGGCACCACGGTGAGGGCTTCGGTGGGCAGTTCGTCCACGGTTGCCATGTCCAGCGCTGTTACGTCCGCAGCAGCCGATTCCACGACCGGCAGGTCGCCCAGGGCGCGGTAGATCTGATTATAGGACCGCATGACCTCATGCATCTGGAAGAACTCCTGCACGCGGGTGCGGGCGTTGGCCGCATACTCGCCGTAGGCGTCCAGGTTGCCGATGACTGCCTGGACCGCGTCCGCCATCTGCACCACGTTGCCCGGTGTCACGGTTTCGCCGCAGGCGCCGATGGTCTTCCCGTCCGTAGTCAGCAGGTCATCGGCGATGAGCTGGGCCACGCCGCCAACATCGGAGCCCACCGTGGGAATGCCGGCGGCCATGGCTTCCAGGATGACGATGGGCTGGCCCTCGTTGTAGCTGGGGAGCACCAGCAGGTCGAACTGGTCAAGCATTTCCCGGACATTGACGGTGCCGTGGATGGTGACCTTGTCCTGCAGGCCCAGGGCCTCGATCTTGGCCAGGCAGGCCTCGTAGTATTCGGGCACGTGCTCGGTGGGGCCCAGGACGTCCAGGTGCAGGTTCGGATAGCCGCGCTGCGTGAGGACCTCCATGCTCGAAAGCAGGTCCAGCAGCCCCTTGATGGGCACCACGCGGGCGATGTAGACCAGGCGCCAGACGTGGTCTGCGGAGTCCTGCCGGAGGTTTTCCAGGACCTGCCGGCGGGCCCGGTACTTCCCGTCGAACTCCTCGATGACCATGCCGTTGGGCACCACCACGGACTTGTCGATGTCCGTTCCCAGGCGGGCTGCCTCGGTGATGGCGCTGGGGTAGAGGTAGGTGATCAGGCGGGCGCTGGGGTAGCAGAAGCGTCCCATTTCCGTCCACCAGGCCATCCAGGCGCGTTGTTCCGCGGTGACGTCGAAGAGCCGGTAATCGTCGGCCGTGATGGACAGGGCCATGTTGCGGTCCAGCAGGGTGTTCACGGTGTCCCGGACATACAGGTTGTGTTCGGTCAGCAGGAAGGCGGTGTCGTGGTCCCGCGCCGCGGCGGCCCCCAGCAGCGAGGCGTACCCGGTGGTGTGTGCGTGGTAGACCTTGGCGCGGGGCATGGTCTCGCCGGTGATGGCGTACGCCAGGGAGAAGAAGTTGCGCAGGACCCAGAAGGATTCGGCCAGCGGAAGGTTCAGCTGCGGCATGCGATCCTGCAGCGCCTGCATGAATTCCCGGGAACCGAGCAGGGCCCACAGGGGGTACTGCCGGGTCCGCTTGTTCAGGCCCTCGTCAATCAGGTCCCACAGCGGCTCCACTTCGCCGTATTCGGACAGGGCGTAGATGGCGTCAAAAAGCCGGTGCGAGAGCTCTTCGCGCTGCTTGGAGTCCATGCCCAGGTCCTTGACGGTCACCGCCATGTAGTCGTGCCGGTGTTCCTCCATGCTGAGGAAGACCGTCCGGACCCAGCGGACGTTCTCGGGCATGCCGTAGAGGTCCGTCAGGGGCGCGCTGGAGTCCCAGGTGATGTGGATGATGCCGTAGCTGAGGTCCGGGTTGTGGGTGACGATGTCGTGCACCACTGCCGAAACGCCGCCCTTGAGGTAGGGGTAGGTGGACTCCATCACGATGGCCACGTCAACGTCCTGGTACTCGACATCCCGGTTCCCGGCATCCATGGGTGCCGGGGCGGCTGCCGGTCCGGCCAGGAGCACTGACGGGGCCGGGTTGCTGTTCCAGCGGGTCTTTAGGTTCTTAAGGGTCGAGTACATGGTTGTTTCCTCATCTGGTGTTCTGGAGGCTCAAGAGTTTCGGACTGACTGAGGGACGTGCGGTGCTGGCGGGAGCCGCGTCACCACGTGGTGGCGTGCCGCCAAAAGAGGGTGTATTCGGGCTGGCTCCAGTGCCGCTTGTAGAGCGTCCAGCCGACGGCGATGAGGACAAAGTCAGCGGCCCCCAGGATCAGGTAGCTGGCCGAGTGCATCGATGTGCCGATCAGGTGGGCTCCGCCTGCGAAGGCGAGAATGCAGACGGCCAGATGCACGGCCCCGAGGATCTGGGGCGTGACTTTCTCGCCGATGAAGTCCAGCTCGTAGTTCAGGAGCGTGAGCATCATGAAGGACCACGAGGCCAGGGCCGAGGCAACCGTGAGCACGGTGTTGGCCGGGTCCAGGCCGGACACTGCAAGCGACACCGACAGGGTCAGCAGCCCGGCGATGGCTCCGGTGAGGACCACCGAGCGGTCCAGGACGCGGACCAGCCGGCTGGAGCTGCCCTTCAGGACGCTGACCGGGGCGGTGGCGATGTCGTGGTGCAGCCTGCCGAGGGCGCGGTCCACGCCGGGCGCCAGGTGGACGAAGTAGAAGTTGTAGGCGATGACTGCCGGGAGCATGGCCGCGAAAACAGCCACCACCTGGAACGCGCCGCCGGTCACCAGGAACAGCGCATACTTGTCAGCCCAGAGGACCGCGCCCATGAGCAGGCCACGGACCAGGTCAGTACCGAACACCCGTGCGCCCAGGTGCTTGGAGATGCTCAGGTGGCGCAGGCCCGAGCGCATGGCAACGAGCTGCGTGGCGGTTCCGACCAGCGGCGGCAGCCACCAGGCGGCAGGAGCGAGGAACAGTGCAGCGGCGTAGCCGGACCAGGCGGCAGCCCACAGGCCGCGGCGGTTGGCCACGTTGGCAAGAACCAGCGACTGCACGAACAGCAGGTGCAGGACGCACAGGACCACGTAGTGCATCATGGCGTCCCAGGACCAGCCGGTAGCAAGCCACAGCGGCACCGCGAACACCGCCACCAGGGGCAGGGACTGGACGAACATCAGCGGCCAGAACTGGCAGAACCGGCGGGTGATGTCCCCGAGGTTGCGCTCCTCCATGAGGTCACCGAGCACGCGGTAGATGGGGAGGCATGCAGCCTGGGCCAGCCACGGCACCGTGACCGACGAAGCCAGGACCACGTAGGTCAGCGGTACCCCTGCAACGTCGATGCCTGCCATGGCAGGACTCACCAGCGGGTAGACGGCGTTCAGCAGGAGCACCGGTGACAGGTACAGGAGCAAGGCTGCGCCCAGGCGTTCCTGGGAACCGCCTGCGGCCTGCTGGTCTGCCTTGGAGACGCGGGGAGTGACGATGAGCGCTACGGCCAGCAGCAGGGGAAGCACTGCTGCCGCCAGGACAAGGACAGGCGAGTCGCCGGTAAGGAACCTGCTGCCGAACGGCACCATGGCGGAGAGGGCCAGGCCCACAACAACGAACACGAACATTTGGCGGGCATAGGTGTCTTGCAGCAGATGTTTCAGTGACGTCATGTCTTCCTTCGGGCGGCAGGCGGGAGCTGCGAAACCTGTTGCCTTGGGAACACGCGGCTGGTCAGCCGCGCCCAGGGCAGCGGTGACGGCAGCGTCGTGAAGCGTAAGGGGTGTGATTGTGGCCAAGTGGGGGGCCGACGGCGACTGGGGGGATGTGCCCCGGTCTCAGGAGGGCACACACCGCCGCCGGCCCCGGTCAAACCCGGGTGGTCCCCTGCGGGGAAACCCGGAAGCTTTTGGGTGCGCGGAACGCGTTCCGCTCCGGGAAGGAGCGGCCCGGACACGACAATAAAGGCCCTAAATCAAGAACGGACCATTGAATCGATTAATAAATATCCAATGATTTGAGCAAAGGTCCTTAAGGCTTCCTGAAGAGGTCTCGCGGCGCGTTAAGGAGTGGCCGCAGGACCGGACGCAACCCGCCCCGGCGGCTAACTTGGGCCCTGGCAGGCCTGGTCCGTCGCAGAAGTCCGGAACGTCCTATGCTGAAAACCCGGCAGCGACGTACAACCGCAAAGGAGTCTGGCGTGCTCAACGGTCAAAGCGCAGGTGTAAGCATAGGCGCACTGGTGGCAGTTGCCGCCGCCCTGTACATCGTGATCGTGGTGCGCCGCAGGAAGTGAAGAGCGGGCGCGTCCGCGGTCGGGCTGCCCAAAGTTGGAATTACCGCGTATCCACGTCCTCGAACACCAGGAACGTCTGGGTATCGAGCACGCCGGGCATGGTCTGAAGTTGGTCGAAGATGACCCGGCGGAGGTCGATGTTGTCCACGGCCCGGACCAGCAGGATCACGTCGAAGTCGCCTCCCACCAGGGCAATGTGGTGCACCTCCGGGATGGCGCCCAGCTGGTCGCGGAGTTCGCGCCAGGAATCCTGCTTCAACTTCAGGGTCACGTAAGCCGAGGACTTCAGCCCCGCCTTAATGGGATCCACCAGCGCCGTGAATCGCGTCAGCACCCCGTCGCCGGTCAGCCGGGCAATCCGCGAGTACGCATGCGCCCGCGAGATGTGTACGTTGTCCGCCACCTGCGTGACGGACATCCGGCCGTCCCGGGTGAGCTCGGCAATGATGCGGCGGTCGATCTCGTCCAGCGGAACCTCAGCTGCAGCATCCTTGCCCGGCATATTGTCCACGACTCCCGTCGGTAATCCACGTCACAGTTACAATTCGTCTCCCATAGTAGGCAGTTTTGAGCAGCTTCTCCACGATTCGCGCAGGTGCTGGATACGAAACCTCCCTCAGGGCAATACTGGGAGGGAATAGTGGCTACCGAAGGACGGACCAATGACGATCTCCGCAGACCACACCGCGCCGGACACCACCAGCACCGCAACGCCAGACAATGCGCTGGCGGAAGCTGTGAAGAAGTTCGGCATCACGGTGGAGGACTACATGCTCCCCGCCCGGCACCAGATCCAGATGGTGGACCCGGACGGCCGGCTCAAGGCCGGCAGTGAGCAGGGCACCCAGCCCGGCCACGAATACCCCGTGCCCGGCGACAAGGAACTGCTCGCCGCGTACGAACAACTCGTCGTCGGCCGCCGCGTCAATGACCAGAACTCCGCCCTGGTCCGGCAGGGCCGCATGGCCGTCTACCCCTCCAGCCACGGCCAGGAAGCCTGCCAGGTGGCCGCCGCCCTGTGCCTGTCCGACGGCGACTGGATGTTCCCCACCTACCGCGACGCCGTGGCCGTGATGACCCGCGGCGTGGACCCCGTCCAGGTGATGACCATCTTCCGCGGCGACTGGCACGGCGGGTACGACCCCCTCAAGTACAAGGTGGGCATCCAGTGCACCCCGCTGACCACCCAACTGCTGCACGCCGTCGGCGTTGCCCACGCCGCCAAGCTCCGCGGTGAGGACACCGTGGTGCTGGCCATGTGCGGCGACGGCGCCACCAGCGAAGGCGACTTCCACGAAGCCCTGAACTTCGCCGCCGTCTTCCACCTGCCGGTCATCTTCTTCGTCCAGAACAACAAGTACGCCATTTCGGTGCCGCTGGCACACCAGTCCGTGGCGCCGTCGCTCGCGCACAAGGCCGTGGGCTACGGCATGGCGGGCGAACGCGTGGACGGCAACGACGTGGTGGCACTCCTCGCCGTCCTGGACCGCGCGGTGAAGCTGGCCCGCGAAGGCTCCGGGCCGTTGCTGGTGGAGGCCAACACGTACCGCATGCAGGCCCACACGAACGCCGACGACGACACCCGCTACCGAGAAAGCGCGGAAGTTGCGGAGTGGCGGGCCAAGGACCCCGTCAACAGGATGCGCACTTACCTGACGGACCGCGGGCTGCTGGACGACGACGGCGAGGCGCGGATCGCCGCGCACGCTGAAGCGGTTGCCGCGCAGCTGCGCGAGGGCCTCGGCGAGGACGTGCCCGTGGACCCTCAGGAGCTCTTCCGCCACGTGTTCGCGGTGCAGACCCCGCAGCTGAAGGAACAGTCCGCCATGCTCGCCGACGAGCTGGCCCGCGACGCAGCAGGCACTGACTCGAAGGAGGCCGGCAAGTGAGCCCCACTATCACCACCTCGTCCGAGGCCAACGGCAACGTTTCCGCCGCCACCGCCCGTGCGGCCGCCTCCGCAGCGGCGTCCGCGGAGGCCGCCGGCCCGCAGCCCGTCACCATGGCCAAGGCCCTCAACACGGCGCTCGCCGACGCCATGTCCGCCGACTCCTCCGTCCTTGTGTTCGGCGAGGACGTGGGCATGCTGGGCGGCGTCTTCCGCATCACCGACGGCCTCACCGCCACGTTCGGCGAGCAGCGTTGCTTCGACACCCCGCTGGCCGAATCCGGGATCGTGGGCATGGCTGTTGGCATGGCCATCAACGGGATGCGCCCTGTGATTGAGATGCAGTTCGACGCGTTCGCCTACCCGGCCTTCGAACAGATCGTTAGCCACGTGGCCAAGATGCACAACCGTACCCGCGGCATGGTCAAGCTGCCCATGGTCATCCGTATCCCGTACGGCGGCGGCATCGGGGGAGTGGAGCACCACTGCGACTCCTCCGAGTCCTACTACGCCCACACCGCCGGCCTGAAGGTCTACACCCCGGCCACCGTGGCGGACGGGTACCGGATGCTCCGCGAGGCCATCGACTCCGATGATCCCGTGGTGTTCATGGAGCCCAAGAAGATGTACTGGACCAAGGACTCGGTGGACTTGGGCGAGCTGCGCCGCCTTCACGAGCGTCCTGCGGAAGGCACGACGGCGGGACGCACCTCGGAGGGGAGGGCCGCCGTCGCGCGTCCCGGCACCGACGCAACGCTGATTGCCTACGGTCCATCTGTTCCCACCGCTTTGGCTGCCGCCGAGGCCGCAGCGTTGGAGGGGCGCTCGCTGGAAGTGATCGATGTGCGGACCATCGTCCCCTTCGACGACAAGACCGTGTGTGAGTCCGTCCGGAAGACCGGGCGGGCCGTGGTGATCGCCGAGGCGCACGGCTTTGCTTCCGTGTCCTCCGAGATCGTGGCCCGGGTGCAGGAACGCTGCTTCCACTACCTGGCCGCACCGATCCGCCGCGTGACCGGGTTCGACGTCCCGTACCCGGCGCCCAAACTCGAGAAGTACTACCTGCCCGGCGTGGACCGCATCCTCGACGCCGTTGACGACCTTCAGTGGGAGAACTGACCATGAGCGAACCACGCGTATTTTTGCTGCCGGATCTGGGTGAGGGCCTCACCGAGGCTGAACTCGTGGCCTGGCATGTCTCCGTTGGGGATGAGATCGCCGTCGACCAGCCCATCGCCGAGGTGGAAACCGCCAAGTCCGCGGTGGAGGTTCCTTCTCCCTATGCCGGGATCGTGGCCGAGTTGCACGGGAAGCCGGGGGAGACCCTGGACGTGGGGAAGCCGCTGATCTCGGTGACGCCGCTCTCTACTGGCGTCGCCGGGGATGATGCCGCCCCCGCCCCTTCGCCGGCCCAGCCCGAGGTGGAGCCGGCGGAGACCGAGCTTGCCGAGCCGAAGCCGGAGTCGACGGAAGCTGAGGCTTACCGTGAGGAGGAGAAGGCCGGGTCCGGGAATGTGTTGATCGGTTATGGCACTCCCGGCGGGCATGGTGTTGCCCGGCGCACCCGTGCCCGGAAGTCTTCCGTAGCCGTGGCTGAGCCTGCCGAAACCACGCAGGTCGGCCTGTCCAAGGAGGACGAGCTCGCGCTCCTGCGCACCCGGGTGCCCGGAAAGCTTGGCGCCGTGATCTCTCCGCTGGTCCGGCGGATGGCGCGGGAGCACGGCGTGGACCTCGGGGACATTTCGGGTTCCGGTGACAGCGGGCTGATCATGCGCCGTGACGTCGAGGCCGCCCTGCGGACCACCGCGCCGGCGGCAGCGCCGGAAGCCACGCCGGTTGCCGAGCCGGTGGAAGCGCCGGAGCGTCCCGTTGAGTCCGTCGAAGCCCCGGGACGCGACGCGCGGACGGGCCTTGCCGTCTCCGCCCGCACCCCGGTCCGCGGCGTGCGCAAAGCTGTGGCCGCGAACATGGCCCGCAGCCGGTCCGAGATTCCGGAAGCAACGGTATGGGTGGACGTGGACGCCACGGCCCTGATGGAGCTGCGCGAGGGACTGAAAGCCAGCGGGGTGGAGGTCCCCGGATTGTTGGCCTTCATCGCCCGGTTCGTCACTGCGGGGCTGAAGAAGTATCCGGAACTGAACACCCGGATTGAGACAGCCGACGACGGGTCGCAGGAGATCGTGGCCTTTGACGGGATCAACTTGGGTTTTGCGGCGCAGACCGACCGCGGCCTGGTGGTGCCTTCCGTGCGCGGGGCCGAGAAGCTCAGCGCCAGGGAGCTGGACGCGGAGATCCGCCGGCTCACCCAGGTGGCCCGGGATGGCAAGGCGACCCCGGCTGAGCTGGGCAGCGGAACGTTCACGCTGAACAACTATGGCGTGTTCGGCGTCGACGGCTCAGCGGCGATCATCAACCACCCGGAGGTGGGGATCCTTGGCGTGGGCCGGATCATCGACAAGCCGTGGGTGGTCAACGGGGAGCTGGCTGTCCGCAAGGTCACTGAGCTGACCCTGACCTTCGACCACCGGGTCTGCGACGGCGGCACGGCCGGCGGCTTCCTCCGCTTCGTGGCCGACGCCATCGAAAACCCCGCGTCCCTCCTGGCGGACATCTAGGCCAGCCGTCCTACGTTCAAGCAGCTTGAAAAAGAGTCTTTACGCCCTGGCCGCAAGTTGTTAAAGTGGTTTCCGTCATAGTCCGGATGGGCGCCGGGGCGTCCGGGAAGGGGGAGTGCGCATCACCGCTGACCGATACCAGAAGACAAATGACCACTACGTTGAAGGCCCCTCCTAGGAGGGGCCTTCCCTTTGCGCGCAGGCGGCTACAGCTCAAGACCCCGGGCCTCAGCATCTTCTTGTCCAGACGATCCCGCCAGGGCCATGCCGTAAGACTCCGGGCTGACGCGGCGGTCAGAAGCGGACGGAGAGGACGGTGTGCCATGTGCCGGCCTCTGTAGTTGGTGGCGGGGATGTAGACCGCGTGGCGGTTGGAAGTGCTCACAGAGTCAGCCGCGCTTAGTTTAAGCGGAATTGGCCCGGGAATGGGGAGCGACCAGAAATAGGGTGCCCCTAACATTTACCTATTCAGACATCGGGAATGCCGCAGGTGAATTAGGGGGAACACTACTGCGTTCTTAGTTGCAGAAGAGTCTTGCCATCAATGAGGAAGGCCTAGAATTCTTGCAAGGCCGCGCTGGGTTGGCCGTTCGTTGACCAGGGAACGCCGCCGTAGCGAGGAGGGCCAATGTCGGAGAAGAACCATACTACTTTTCTTACTGTTGCCGAAGTTGCTGCCGTTATGCGCTTGTCCCGAGCTACGGTCTATCGTCTAATGAGGGATCACGAAATTATGGCCGTCAGATTTGGCCGGTCGTACCGCATACCGGAGGCTGCCGTTGCGGAGTACATCGCTCGTGCGGGTCTTGATCTCGGCGCACTTGAAGCTTTAGAACTTTTTTAGCTGCCAATGTTGACATGACAACGAGGAATATCCTGAATAACTCCTGAACCAGGATCATCCTGCGATTGAGTCAGGCGAAATGTTGACGCCGGGTGCCGTCTCCGTATGCGGCATAACCCGGTGCCTCCCCTGCGCAAGATGACTGATCCCCGTAACTGGTGACCGAGTTTGGTCTTAAGGGTCCGCCTATCGATCCAAGACGCAGTGGAGCCAGAATTGCTCCGCATCAACGCCTACCGCGGGGCTCGAGGAACATGTTCCAGACTATTGTGCCGTGCTCTCGCTGCCATCTGCTTCGTGGCGGAAAACCTGAACCGCTTAGTTGCGCGTACCGTCGGAGAACCAGCACCGGCTGGTAGAAAGTTTTTTCTCCGGCTGATGCTTCGCAAAAGTTCGGCACATTTCTATTAAGTTTTGGGCTGCCGATGACGGTCGTGGGCTCTGATTTGTTCGTCACCATCGTCATCCGTTTCACCAGTAACATGGCGCTCTGATGCCAAGCGAAAACCAAGTGGTCGTATAACGACAAGGTTACAAAAGTGAGTACCCGGTCCAGGCCAAGCGTACGGGTACTCAGTACCGCGGCGGGGTGAGTGCGGCTACCTTTGTCCCTACCCGGTGATCGGGTTGCAGGCAGGGGCCAGCAGCGACCCCGCGTTCCTTGATGAAATCGAAACCGCCTGCAAGGAAGACGACCAAAACTCCCAACCTATTAGGGGGAAATATGCGTGTCCTAGTGGCGGGCGGAGCTGGGTTTCTCGGCCCGCATTTGTGCAAACGGTTGCTGAAGCGCAGCGACACTGTGGTCTCTTTGAGTGGTCTTTCCACCGGGCGGCAAAGCAACCTGGCGACGTTCGATCCGAAATTAGGGTTCTTGTACGAGGACCGCAGCGCGGACAAACAGGTGAAAGTAAGAACCGATGCAATAGCACACCTGCCGAGCTCCGCTTCCACGCCCGGTTGCATGCTACCGCTGGAAACGCAAGCTGTAATCAATCACCCTCAGTGTGAGCAGTATTGGGGCAATGGCGGGTTTGTCGCCCCAAGAAGTTCGGATGGATGGGCCCACCGGTCCACGTGGGGGACGGATTGACTTCACATGCCGTACTCTGTCACGCCCGTGGGCTTGCCCGCGCCGGCGGAGGCCGCACAGTCGGCGCTCCATCTGGTGGGACGATTCCTGCTCAGGATCTCGATGACGATGTTCCTCGCCTACCTGCTATTCATACTTGGCGCCATCGTGGTGTCAGGCCTTCTGCGCACGGCTCGCTTCGTTCACACGCGACTCGCGCACGACGTATCAGCCGCATCGGCAGTCCGCAGTCTGCGGCACCGTTTTGGAACGTCGACTCGCGGACGACCGGGATGGAGAACGGGTGTAGGGAACGAAGACCATGATGATTCTGTATGGCCAGCGCATCGACGTCGTCCTGATCCTGGCCGTGGGCTTGGTGCTCCTGGCGGTTCTGTACGGCATGCTGATGCTCGTGTTGTCCCGCTTCGAACCGGCGTACGCGCGAGGTCGAGCGATGACTTTCCCCGCGACCGCGGACGAGAGAGCCGTCATCTTCGTGGTGCCCTGCCTCAACGAGGAACGGGTCATCGCGGCAAGCCTTGATCGGCTCGCGGAGATGGAGTACCCGCGGATGCAGATCTTGGTGATCGACGACGGCTCGGACGACGGCACAGCGGCCATTGTGCGAGCGCACCCCGATCCCCGGGTCAGTCTGCTGCAACGACGACTGCCGACCGCCCGTCAGGGCAAGGGTGAAGCGCTGAACGCCGCGATTCGACACATCCGCTCCGGTGCGCTTGGCGCCTGCACCGACCCCTCGCACGTCGTCGTCTGCGTCGTGGACGCCGACGGGAGGATGGAGCCGCAGGCCCTGGACGAGGTAATGCCGCTCTTCGCGGATCCTCGGCTGGGCGCCGTACAGATCGGAGTCCGGATTAATAACCGCCACCAGAACCTGCTGGCACGAATGCAGGACATCGAGTTCGTGCTTTACACCGAAGTCTTCCAACGCGGTCGCCGGCACCTGGGGAGCGTGGGGCTGGGTGGCAACGGGCAGTTCGTGCGGCTCTCAGCCCTCAACAGCCTAGGCAACGAGCCCTGGTCCAGGAGCCTCTCCGAGGACCTCGACCTCGGCGTGCGGCTGCTGATCCGCGGGTGGAATATGGAATTCTGCTCCACCTCGGCTGTGCACCAGCAGGGTCTCGTGGACGTCCGGCGCTGGGTGAAACAACGGACCAGGTGGTTCCAGGGGCACCTGCAGTCCTGGACGCTGGTCCCTTGGGTGCTGCGGGATTTGACGGGCGCGCGCCGTATCGACCTGCTCTATCACCTGACCAGCCCTTGCCTCCTCCTGCTCGCCTCCTTCCTCAGCGCCGCCTTCGTGCTGTGGATCGTCAGTATCGGTATCGGCGTCTTCACCGGGTCCCTGGACTTCTCGTGGTGGTGGGTCTCGGCTTACGCCGGGGCCTTCGGACCCGCCCTGATGTTCGGAGCCGTCTACTGGCGTCACGAACGCGATCATGGCTTCGGTCCATTGGCCGCCGTCGTAGTCCTGCACGTCTACGTCGGCTACGCCGTTCTCTGGTACGTCGCCGGCTGGAAAGGTGCTTTCCGCTCGCTTGCGGGCCACAACTCCTGGGCAAAGACTGACCGGACCACAGACGACCAGGACTCTAGCCCCCAGGAGATGGACCAACCGCTGGCGGCACCGGCATGAAGAAAGCACTATTCCTGGGGTCAGCCATCCTCCTCGTAGGTTCCATCGCTCTCACAGTCGTCCTGAGCCAGCGCCACACAGGCCCGTGGTCGGATGGTGAGGTCCATGGACGGTGGACCGTGATGTACACCGGGTACGGCGACGCCTCGGGAAACGACGAGGAAGTGGTGCTCGAGCCCAAGCCGGCCGTCTCTGCGGACATCACCCACGCCGCGCTCGTGCACACTACACGCTCTTACACTGATCCTGACTTCGCGGTGACGGTGCACACCGAGGCCCAGGTGCGGGACGGTCCGCCGAACGGCTGGGAAGTGGGCTGGGTACTGTGGAATCTTCGCGACGACGAGCACTTCTACGCTGTGGCACTAAGGCCCAACGGGTGGGAGATCTCCAAACAGGACCCCGCCTATCGCGGCAATCAGCGGTTCATCGCCTCTGGTGTGGAACCGCAATTCCCTATCGGCCAGGACTACCGGGTGCGCGTGAAGCAGGACTGGCCCCGCATGACGGTGAGCGTCGACGGACGTGAGCTCGCAACCATCACCGACGACGAAAGACCGTACCGCGGCGGAACCATCGGCCTGTACACCGAGGACGCGAGAGTCCGCTTCACCCACCTGGATATCCTTCACGCCGCCTCCGACTGACCAGGCTTCGGCCTTAACCGGACACCCATAGCATCAGGAGCAATCCCATGTCTCACTCATTTCCCAGGACGCCCATCTCCATCATGGCGATCTACGGCACACGACCAGAGGCCATCAAAATGGCACCGCTCGTGATCGCACTGCGCGGCGATCCGCGCTTCGAAGTCCGCGTGGTCGTCACGGGCCAGCACCGTGAGATGCTGGATCAGGTCAATGGCTCCTTCGGAATCATCCCGGACCGCGACCTGAACATCCATGCCGCCGGTCAGACGCTGACCGAGATCACGACGCGGACGCTGCACGGGTTGGCTCAGGTATTCGACGACGACCGACCGGATGCGGTTCTGGTGCAGGGCGACACGACGACCACCTTCGCCGCGTCCCTGGCGGCCTTCTACGCCGGCGTTACGGTGGTGCACACGGAAGCGGGACTGCGAACGGGCAACAAATACTCGCCCTACCCAGAGGAGATCAACCGTCGCCTCACCGGCCAGATGGCGTCCCTCCATCTGGCCCCGACATGGGCCGCGCGAAACAATCTGCTGCACGAGAACCTACCTTCCGACTCGATCGTGGTGACGGGCAACTCGGTCATCGACGCCCTGTTTATCACTGTCGCCTCCCGGCCGAGGATCGAGGACCCCGCACTGCGCGCGCGGCTGGCCATGGGGCGTCCGGTGGTGCTTGTGACGGCACACCGCCGTGAATCGTGGGGAGAACCGCTGCGTCAGGTTGGCCGGGCGGTCGCCCGGCTGGCTGAAGCCCAGCCCGGTCACGACTTCGTCTTCCCGGCGCACCGCAATCCCCTGGTGCGCGAGGCAATCCTGCCTTCAGTGCAGCATTGCGCAAACGTCCTGGTTACGGAACCCCTGCCCTATGCACAGTTTTGCGCACTGCTGGAGCGCTCCTCCATCATTCTCACCGACAGCGGCGGAGTGCAGGAGGAGGGGCCCTCGCTGGGCAAGCCGGTGTTGGTCATGCGGGAGACGACCGAACGGCCGGAGGCCGTGGCCGTGGGCGCCGTGCAACTGGTCGGCACGGACGAGAAGAGGATCGTGGACGCGGTGTCCATCCTCATCAAGGACGAACGGATTTACCGACGCATGGCGAGAGCGGTCAATCCTTACGGCGACGGTCACGCCGCCGAGCGGACCGTCGGAGCCCTGGCGCGCCACTATGGACACGACGACACCGTGCAGGAGTTCCAGGACTGGGCAGCAGTCGTCCCAGTCGCCTGAAAGTCACCGCACGCGGAATTCCCTCCGGCCAACGAAGCCGTCACCCAAACGTCGAGGAGAATCCATGGAGAAGCAATACCAGTTGTCCAGAAGAGGGCGCATGGCGTGGTTAGTCGCCCTGGTGTCCCTGCCCCTGGTCGCCGCGGGCGCTGTCTTCGGCCTCACCGACGACAGCCTCGATGAAGGAGAGAACTCCCCACTTGCCCAGCGTTACACCACGGTAACGAATTCCGATGCTGACGCGTCGCGCCTCGGCCGACCGGACGGGAAGCGCACGCTCGTGCTCTACGACGGCCCCGGTACCGCCTCGAAGGACGGCGAGGTGTACAGCATTGCCGCTGGGAATGTAGCCAAGCACTTCGGCGCGGGCAAGGTCGCCGTCGTGGGCGACTACACCGCCGACATGATGAAGGACTTCGACGCCGTCGTATACGTCGGGAAGGACTCCGCGGCCACGCCCCCAAAGGCCTTCCTCGCCGACGTCCTGAAGGGCAGCGTGCCCGTGCTCTGGGTGGAGAAGAACATCGATGACCTCGTCGGATACGCGCCGGACTCGATCGCGCTGTTCGTGTCCCGGTACGGCTGGGATCCCACCGCCCCTCTGAAGGTGAGCGACGACCAAGCAAAATACGTGTCGTACAAGGGCCGTTCCCTTGGCCGTAGCACGCTTGACTCTGACGCCGTCTATAGCCCCCGCATTGTGGAGCCTGGAAAGGCCTTGACCCTTGCGACCATCGTGTGCGGTGACCCTGAAAGCCCCCATGCTTGTGAGGTCGAGGGCGAACCAACGATGACTGGACTGGCCTGGGCCGTAAGATCAGGCAACCTCACCTATTTGACTGAGATGCCTGTCAATGACATCGATAACAACGACCTCTACCAGATCTTCTCAGATCTGTACGACGATCTCCTCCGAGCCAGATAACCACAGGAAGTTCGCCGACTACCTGCACGATGCCGGATACCTTTCAAGGTGGCCGTCCCGCTTCGTGGCCCCCACCCCGACAAATCCCGCTGGACGGACTGAGCCTGCCAGCCGCCGGTCCCGAAGTTCAGGGTCCATCCAATGCCGAACCTGAGCGGAGCCGGCAGTGCCCGGTCGCCGCGGTGCATAGAGACCAGGCCGGCGCGCGCCAGAACCGGTCGTCGTCACGGTGCAGGCCCTGGAAGTCAAGGTGCAGGCCCTGGAACCAGCCGCCGGCAAGTTTCGCCCCCCCTGAGTCCATGATGGGCCAGAAAGAAGCCGCCATACCGCATTCTGGCCGAGGGTGTGGCCCGCGGATCCCCGCCCATGAGGTGCTCAAAGACTGCCCGCCACTGCCCGATCCGTATGGCGCCACAGAGCAGGAGGGCACACCATCATTGTTTTCGTGATTTTGGACCTGGTGTTGCTGGATCTCGTTCTGCTGGGGCCGCTCTCCGTGCTGGTGGGCACCGTGGGCGATCGCCGCCACGGTGTGGCCCCCGGGATTGGCCGGTAGAGGGGGACGTCAGCAGCCAGGTCCATGTTGAGGATGCGCATTACAGGTGAGGCTAATACATCCATCTTTTTATCCGCGTCTGCAGGAACCGCCGTTCCGCTTCGTTTTCGGTGAGGATCAGTGCCTCTTCAAACGCCATCCGGGCCTCCTTCACGCGGCCAAGCCTCCACAGGAAGTCGCCCCCGGCGGCGGCAAGGTAGGGGTAGCGCGCCAACTGTGGTTCGGCTCCCAGCGCATCCAGTTCCGCCAGGCCGGCAGCCGGACCTGCAGCAAAACCAAGGGCGATGGCCCGGTTGAGCTGCACCACAGGAGAGGGCCACCTTTTCACAAGCAGGTCATAGAGGCCCAGGATCTCGTGCCAGTCGGTGTCCGCCCAGGACCTACTCTCGTCATGCACGGCTGCGATGGCTGCCATGAGGGCGAAACGGCCGGGTGGTCGCGCAGCCAATGACACCCCCAGCAGCGACAAACCCTTCTCGATTGCTTCCCGGTCCCACTTTGACCGGTCCTGGTTTTCGAGCAAGACAATTTCCTGTCCGTCGACCCGGGCGCTGGTACGTGCCTCGGTGAGCAGGAGCAGGGCCAACAGCCCGGCGACGTCGGCATTGTCGGGAAGCAGCACGCGCAGCATTACGGCCAACTCCAACCCCCGTTCGGCGAGATCCCGGCGCATCAAGTCGGCGCCCGAGGGAGCAGTGTGCCCCGTGGTGTACACCAGGTACACCACCGCCAGCACCCCATCAACTCTCTCGTTCAGCTCCGACGCCCCCGGCACACGGTAGGGGATGTGCGCGGCTGCGATCTTCTTTTTCGCCCTGGTGATCCGTGCCGCCATCGTGGCCTCCGGGACCAGGAACGCCCGCGCCACCTCGGCGGTGGAGAGCCCGCACAGGAGCCTCAGCGTCAGGGCCACCTGCGCCTCGAACGCCAGTGCAGGATGGCAGCAGGTGAAGATCAGTCGGAGGCGGTCATCCGCGATGTCGGACGCTTCCAAGCCCGGGAGACCGCCGTCGTTATCCTCCGGGCTCAGCAACTTGGGCAGCGCCCGTTGCGCAGTTGCCGCGCGGCGGCGCATATCCAGCGCCCGACGCCGTGCCGCCACCGTCAGCCACGCCCCCGGCTTCCGGGGAATCCCCTTGTTACCCCAGCTGACCAATGCACTGGCATACGCCTCCTGGACGGCCTCCTCGGCGGTGTCGATGTCGCCGGCCACCCGGACCGTGGCCGCCAAGACGAACGCCCACTCGCGGCGGTGGGCATCCGCCACCGCCCCGGCGACCTCCGCGTTGGCGGCCCCCGGCATCAGCTGGCCACCCGCACCGGCCACACTTCTACTCCGGCGCCGGCTGGAACATCCTTGGCGATCTCCAAGGCCTCATCGAGGTCCCCGGCCTCGATCATGTAGTAACCGCCCAAGGTTTCCTTTGACTCAATGAACGGGCCGTCCGTGACCGCAAATCCACCGGACCCATCGCGTCGGATCGAGGTCGCTGTGGAGGACGGATGCAGGGCGGCTCCAGCGAGCAGGGATGAGCCGCGCCGCTGCTGGAACTCTTGGTAACTGGCGCTGATGGACTCCCCTTCGGCCTGCCTGGCCAGGGCCTCGTCCTGGTAAATCAGGATCAGGTACTTGGACATGTCATGCTCCCTTCGTTGTCAGGCCCCCTCCATAGGGCCCTACCCATACGACGCACACCGGCTATACAAATCGACAACTATGTGGACTTTCGATGCGCCTTGCCGTGGTTGTTCTCCGTCGCCGGAGGTCGGTTTCCATCATGTCAGGGGCCACGGCGGTGCGGGCACCTGGTACTTGCTGATGGCTGCCTTCGCCTGCTGATAGCGGGCATCGCTTGACATGAGCATGTCCTGCTCCATGAAGCTGAACCCAAACAGCCCGTTCACCTTCAGCTCTGCCATTTTGGCGTCATTGAAGAACCCGGCCATGTCGGCGTCGTAAACGGCCAGGGAGTTGTTGTCGGGTTTGTAGTGTGCCAAAAGGGAAAAGCCGTTTCCGTAGCCGTGCAGGGCTTTCACCATCCAGGTGGACTGCTCCACGTTCCCGCTATTGCCCATTGCCTGGAACGACTGGAAGTCGGATTCGTCCATGACGTCCTTGAAAAACGGAAGCATGGACCTGCCGCCTCCTCGGGAAGGGTCATCGAAGGTTGCAGCCCAGCCGCCCCACGTCAGGGCGACCTTCGAATTCGGCGCGAACTTATGGAAGGTGTCTTTGGCCTCGCGATAGGCATCCTTAAGGGCTCTGTAATAGTTCTGGCCCGTGTCCCAGTAATTCCCGTCCTCCCGGCAGGGGTAGGTCTGAAACTCAGTGAACATGGAAACGTACAGCGGCGGCCCGTTTGCTGCGCCCCCAGTGTTCTTTGCCAACCGCACCATGTCGGTCTGGAACTCACGGGATAAGGGGTAGCTGGCCCCGCAGACCGCCCCGTACTTTGTCTGCACAATACCCGCATCCGGCCACCCCTTCGGACCCGAAGTGTCGGTTGTGTAGCCATCCCAGATGACCAGGTGCATCGCTTTCCCGGCCGCATAGATCTGTGGTGTGACGGACGTGCGGAATTTGTCGAAAAACGCCATGTCTGACCGGTAGTTATACCAACTGGTAATCATGTCGACAGGCACTTCCTTGACGATCGGTTTATCGAGGGCGCCATAGGCCTGTGATCCCACACCGAAAAGAAAGCCGCCGTGGATCTGTTTCGACTGTCTGCCCGGGGCCGCAGCGGATGATGAGGGAGGCGCCGGTGGCGGCGACGCAATACACCCTGACAGGAGAAGGCACGCCGCGAGCAAACCGGCGACCAACCGCCCCCGAAGTGCAGTAGGCCAGCCGTGAAGGTCACGCACGGACGGAATATCGCGGAGGTATTTCCGCTGCCGTTTTCGGTCCAAAATGATCCATCCTCCGGGTGGCCCAGGCAGGAGCCTTGATGAGAAAGCCCGGGCGCAGACCCCAGCAGCCGCTCAAGGGCCGTACACATGACGACAACTAGTACCGGATCGATCAGGCTCAGGACCGCACTTTCCGACAATGTCGATATTGCCCCGTGGAATGGTCCTGCCGCCACAAGGATGACCCTAAAAATCCCGATGGTGGGGAAATTAGGGGATTTGCGCGTTCAGCTCTGTGACAGGCCGCGGACGCCCATGCCGTAACCTTATGGGGTAATTCCTGTTGCTCGGGCCGACATCTGGGAGGGCCTGCCCGGCGTCCTTTCAGGAACATGCCTCCCTCGGTCTCATAAAGGGAAAGAACCTTGACAACTACAGCCTTGCAGGCTCCCAAGCTTGGTCCGCTCGAAAACCTGGGCTGGACTTCCCTGTCCATCACTGCCGCTGCAGTGCTGCTTCCGGCGATCGGCGTCAAGGCCTTATACCGGGCAGTCTTTCCCAAGGCTGCTGCCGATGTCGACGAGCGCCATTACCTGATCCAGTAGCAGTAACCGCCGACGCCTCCGGGTACTTCCTGCCGGCTGACCCCTGCCGCACGCCCTGCAGCCGCTTCCATTTCAAGGTACCTCGCCACCGGGGCCTTGCCGCAAGACCCCGGTGCTGCAGCATACTGGCGGTCGGGCACACGAGGGGATGGCGGGGACGAGATGCACGATGTGGTGATTGTCGGGTGCGGGCCCACGGGCTTGATGCTGGCGGGGGAGCTGCGGTTGGCGGGAGTGGACGCAGTTGTCCTGGACCGGCGCCCGTGCCAGGAGCTGGCCGGCTCGCGCGGGGGCGGAATTCATTCGCGCACCATCGAACTGCTGGATCAGCGCGGCATCGCGGACCGGTTCCTCGCCGCGGGCAAGCCTGTCCAGACGGCCTCCTTCGGCAGCACACAGCTGGACCTGGGCGGAATGCCCACGCGCCACCCGTACACGCTGGCGCTGTTCCAGAACCACATCGAGCGGCTCCTGCTGGAGTGGGTGGGGGAGTTGGGCGTGGAGATCCGGCGCGGCGTTGAGGTCACCGGAGTTTCAGCGGACGACGACGGCGTCGAGGTCCAGCTTGGCGCCGGCGGACCTGTGCGTGCCCGCTATGTGGTGGGTGCCGACGGTGGGCGCAGCATGGTGCGGCGGGCGGCGGGTATTCCGATGGTGGGTCCGGACGCGACGCGGAGCAGCTTGATCGCGGAGGTGAAGGTGGCGGGGGAGCCCGTCCAGCAGGGGAAGGTGGACGGGCGCGGCATCCATGGGCTGTACCCGATGGGTGGGGGCCTGGTCCGGGTGGTGGTGACCGAAGCCTCCCTTGGCCCGGCCACCGAGCCCACCCTGGCGGAGCTGCGCCAGGCTCTGACCGACGCGTTCGGCACCGACTTCGGGGTCCACAGCCCCACATGGCTGTCGCGCTTCACGGACGCCACCCGGCAGGCGGAGTCCTACCGCAAGGGCCGGGTGCTGCTGGCCGGTGATGCGGCCCATGTCCATTCACCCACGGGCGGACTCGGCATCGGCCTGGGGCTGCAGGACGCCGTCAACCTGGGCTGGAAGCTGGGGCAGGTGCTGCAGGGTATCTCCGGCGCCGAACTGCTGGACACCTACCACGCGGAGCGCCACCCGGCCGGGGAACGGGCGCTCAAGTACACCATGGCCCAGTCCCTCTTCCAGAAGACCGATCCGCGGCAGGAGGCCCTGCGCGACCTACTCGGCGAGGTGCTCCGCGTTGATGGTGCAGGGGCACCGATCGCGGCACTGATCACCGGGCTCGACGTCGCCTACGACGTGGGCACGGGCCACCCGCTGCTGGGCCGCCGGATGCCGGACCTGGACATCGCCACTGGCTCCGGGCCAACCAGCGTGTACGGGTTACTGCACCGGGCACGGCCGGCGCTGCTGGAATTCGGTGGCCCGGGGCTGGAGCCTGGCGCGTGGGCCGGGTACGTGCAGCACGTCCGGGCAACGTACGACGACGCATGGCAGCTTCCCGTGTTGGGCGCGGTTGCCGCACCAACGGCAGTCCTGGTCCGGCCCGACGGCTACGTAGCCTGGGTGGGCGAAGGCTCAGCGGACGGGCTCACCGAGGCCCTCGGCACGTGGTTCGGCAAGCCGGTCCGGTGAAGAGTTCATGAGCCGTCCGGGCGCCACAGATGCATTAATCGCGGGAAATTGACCAAAAACTGCGGGAACGCCCCCTATTGCCAGGCGGCACGCGTTTGTTAGGCTGATCCCCGGGTCAGGCAGGCGGCCCATCTGTTGCCGCTTGAGGAACCCTTTTCCAGTGCCACCCCGCCCTTTCGGCCGGGCGATTGGCCAACCGCTCCCAAGCATGCGACCGTCCGTGAAGCTGACGCGGATGTGGCCCAGGGTATCCAATTTTCGGGGGTGGGCCACATCCCGTCTTACACTCCGGGGACCAGCAGCGTCGCTGGCCCCGGGCCACGGACTCATCAGTCGTCGAAGTGCGCCTTCGCATCCTTCGGGCCGGAAAAGCGGTTCACCAGCCCCTCGGCAAGCTCATTCAGTTTTTGGTTCCTGCTGTTGGACGCGCTGCGGAGAAGCTCGAACGCGTCGTCCTTGTTGCACTTGTTTTGCGCCATGATGATCCCGCAGGCCAAGTCAATGACGGTTCTGGTGTCCATGGCGGCTTTCAGGTTTTCAGCGCGCTGCTCCGCTGACGCGATCCGCACGGCAAGCCGGAGCGCCTTTCCCGCCATGTCGCCGAACCTTGCCGCGTCGGCGACCACCCGCTCACTGAAGAGTCCGCTGACGGGAGCAAAGAAATCGAGGACCGCGCCGGCGTCGTTATCCAGTTTCACAGGTACGCCCAGCGAGCTGGCGACGTCCGCGGCGGAAAGTGCCGTGCGGTACTCCGGCCATCGCGGGTCCGAGGACACGTCATCCAGCAGGACGGGAACCCCGGTTTCGAGGGCCTCGATGCAGGGCCCGTCTCCCAGTGATTGTTCAATGCGGTCCAGCACCACGGCGCGCCCGCTGCTGCCACCGATAGTGGCTGTGCGCTTGCGGCGGTGCAGTGTTGCTGCACACTCAATAGGCTTTCCCGTGGTGCTGGTCATGGTGGCTGCCGCGTATCCGGTCAGGTCGTCGAGGACGGATTTGATGTCCTCCATCCCGGCGATGAGATCCACAAGCTCTTCGAGGTCTTCTGCCATGTCCTGGTCAACCATGCCTTCAATGTAGAAGCGGCGGCCAGCCTTCACAAGGGCGCTCCGGCCCCTCTCTTGCCAGCCGCAGCCCAGCTGCCATCCAGCGCAGTTATGGAAACGTTATATATGCTTGCTGAGTGGTTTTGAGGTCAAGCAGCGGAAATTTGTCAGCAACAGCACGCCCGGCGGCGCCCGGAACAGGGCTCCTCGCCGGGCGCAAGCATGCCCTGGACGGGCTCCGGATCGTCGCCGTCGCCGGCGTGTTTTTCTTCCACACGGCAACCGAGTCCATGCCGGGCGGCTCCATCGGGGTGGACGTGTTCTTCGCGCTCAGCGGCTTTGTGATCACGCTGCTGATCATGAAGGAACGGATCGCCACCGGCAGGCTGCACCTGGGCATCTTCTACGCCAAGCGCCTGGCCCGCCTCTGGCCGGCACTGCTGGCCCTCTGCGCCGTGATCGTGGCGGCAGGCGCCATGTTTCCCGACTCAGGCTGGGGCGGGCAGGCGGAGTTTGTCCTTCCCGCTGCCGGCTACGTGATGAACCTGGCGCACTTTGGCATGTTCGGTGATTCCATTGCCGGCGAAACCCTGGGCCCCACGTGGACGCTGGCCGTGGAGGAGCAGTTCTACCTGGTGTGGCCGCTGCTCTTGCTGGTGATGCTCCGGTTCTGGAAGGTCCGCACCACAGCCATCGCCACCGTGGCCCTGGCCGCAGCCTTCCTGCTGAACCGGTTCCTGCTGGTCAATGCGGGGCAGCCGCTGGACCGCATCTACAACGGCCCGGACACGCGGGCCGACGAACTGCTGATCGGCTGCGCGCTGGCCCTTCTGTTCACCGCGGTGCGGCAGGGTTCCCGGCTGCACAATGCCATGGCATCGGTGGCCCGCTGGGGTGCCCCGCTTGCCGGCCTGGCTCTGGTGGCCTCGCTGTTCCTACTCAAGGAGCCCGATACCCCCGGCGCCTGGTTCAACACGTTCTGGACCGTGGGCCCCACCGCGCTCGCGCTGATCTCGGCCGTATTGATCGGATCGCTGGTCCTGCAGCCTGCCGGTTTCCTGTCGCGCATCCTCAGCCACCCCTGGCTGGCGCGCCCGGGCCGTGACCTGTCCTACGCCATGTATCTCTGGCACCTGCCGGTCTACCTGCTGCTGATGCCCCTCATTCCGGCGCTTCCGCTCCGCATCGCCCTGACCGCGGCCTTCACCGTGCTGCTGGCGTACGCGTCCTTCCGTTTCGTTGAGCGGCCGCTCCGGCTCTGGGCGAACCGGAAGCTGGAGCCTGCCGTCGTGCCTTCCCCCGGCGAGCCTGCCAGGGCGCATGTGGCGGCCTCAGCAGGCTAGGCGCCCCTCGTCCTCTGTCCGCTGCCCAAAATTCAGTCCTTCCGGACGGTCGGCAGGCCCAGCGCCTGCGTGCCGGCTGAAGCGGACGCCGAACTGGACGTGGAGCAGCCTGGGCAGCAGTCCGTCTGTTCTTCGGCGGCTTCCCCCAGGGGCGGAACAGCGCAGCAGGAGTCCCCGCGCCAGGCGTTGATGCCTTCACGGACGGCAATGGCGGCGATGACCAGTGCTGCACCGGCGTCGGCCCACCACCAGCCCAGGGTGCTGTTCAGGACCAGGCCAACCAACAGCACGGCGGAGAGGTACGTGCACAGCAGCGTCTGCCTGGAGTCCGCCACGGCCGTCCTGGACCCTAGTTCCCGCCCGGCTCGGCGCTGCGCCCAGGACAGGGCCGGCATGATGACCAGGCTCAGCGCCGCAATAATGATGCCCGGCACCGAGTGCTGTGCCTCACCGGCGCCGGCCAGGGACCGGATGGAATCCACGGCTACGAAGGCGGCCAGCGCGAAGAAGGAGACGGCGATGATCCGCAGCGTCAGATGCTCGCGCCGCTCGGGGTCCTTGGCGGAGAACTGCCATGACAGCGCCAGGGCGGAGGCCACTTCGATCACGGAATCCAGGCCGAAGCCGATCAGCGCGGAGGAATCAGCCGTTCCTCCGGCCCACAGCGCCACGATGGCCTCGATGACGTTGTAGGTGATGGTGGCTGCTGCGAAGAGCCTGATCCGCCGGCCCAGTACCCGGCGGCGGTCCAAGCTGGGTGCATTGAGTGCTCCGGTCATGCCAGGCACTCCCCATCGGGGGCGCAGCAGGCAGGGTCCACCGCGAGGACAACGCTCAGCAGATCCTTGACGGCGTGCCCGATCCGCGCATCCGCCAGCTCATACCGGCTGCGGCGGCCGTCCGGCACGGCAACCACCAGGCCGCAGCCGCGCAGGCAGGCCAGGTGGTTGGACATGCTTTGGCGGGACACTCCGAGGGTGTCCGCCAGGTCCGACGGATAGGACGGCGCCTCCGCAAGTGCCAGCAGCACCCGGGCGCGGGTGGGGTCCGAGACCGCATAGCCGAAGCGGGCCAGTACGGGGGCATGGGTCAGCGTCTGCATGCTCCCAAAGTACAGCCGCAGATGTATTCAGGCAAAATTGGATTCAGCTTGCCAGAACGGACTAGTAGCCGGTGGGGTTGGCTGACTGGCAGGTCTGGTCGCTGCCGGTCTGCGCCACCACGCTTCCGGAGGAATCAGCGGACGACGGCGGTGCGGCGGGTTTGGTGCCGGTGGCAAAGTCCGTGCCGGCGTACAGCTGCACGCCCTGGATGTTCGCCACCTGCTGGACACTGGTGGCGGGCAGGCCGAACAGCGCCGCCACATCCGCGGCGACGTCCTCAAACCCGGCGGAGTAGTAGACCATGGTCTGGCTCTGCGCCTGGGCCTGCAGCTTGGTCAGCTTGGTGAAACCGGCATCCGAGAGCAGACCGGCAATCGCGGTGCTCCGGCCCGTGACCCCCGTGCCGTTGGCGACGGAGACCGGCTGCAGGGACTTGTCGTACGCCGGCGCCGCAGGCGTTGCGGGCGTTTCCGTGGGCGCCGCGGGGGCGGGCTGGCTCAGGTCCGGGCTGTTGCGCAGGGCGGCGAAGAAGTTGGACGCCGCCGGTTCATCAAGAGTCAGCCGGTTGGGGTCCTGCGGGGACGGCACCGTGGGGGTGGTGATGAAGTTGATGTTGGCGGGATCGATGTTCTTCAGCCGGTTGGCGATGGTGAGCAGCGACGGGATGGAGGACAGACCGGAATCAACCGTCAGGTTCTTGGTGATGGTATCGGCGATGGTCAGCGTCTTCTGCGGGTTGCCCAGCGTGCCCTCGGACTTCAGCTTCCGGCTGAGTGACGCCAGGAAGCCCTGCTGGGCCTGGATGCGGCCCAGGTCCCCGCCGTTTGCGAAGGCATGCCGGGTGCGCAGGAACGCCAGCGCCTGGTCGCCCTGCACCTGGGACTTGCCGGCGGGCAGCGTCAGGTGGGAATCGGGATCGTTGACGGCAGCGGTGACGCAGACCTCCACGCCGCCCACTGCGTTGGAGAGCTCCTTCACCGCGTTGAAGTCAGCCATCATGAAGTGGTCCACTTCCAGGCCCGTGAGCTTGTTCACCGTGTCCACGGCGCAGCCGATGCCGGCCTGGGCCATGGCGCTGTTAATCATGGCGCTCTTCTGCTCGGGATACTTCTGGTTGGTCTTGGAATCCGTGCACGCCGGCACATCCACCAGCAGGTCACGGGGGAAGCTGATGACGTTGACGTGCTTGTTGTCTGCCGAGATGTCCAGCAGCATCATCACGTCCGACTGCCCATAGCCGGAGGACTGGTCCGCCGTGCCGAACTGGCTGTTGTTGCCTTCCCGCGTGTCCGAGCCCAGCACCAGGATCTGCAGCCTGTCGGTGCTGTCATTCACGGCGCCCTCGGTGCGCTGGCCGCCGGCGGTCAGCTCCGAGGTGCTGATGTTGGACTGCAGGCGCCAGGCCCAGTAGCCGCCGAACGCCAGGACGCCCAGGAGCAGCACCGACACCAGTGCGGTGACGGCCTTGACCCAGCGCGGGGCACGGCGGAAGGGCCGACGGCGGCGGGAACTTGCGGCGTACAGCTCGCCCTGGCCTGGGTAGGCGGCGGGGCTGGCGGCTTCCTGTTCCGGGCCGGGGGATTTTCTGGAACCGAACACGACAAAATGACCTTCGGGAGGGGACAGGTTTCCGCTACGCTACACGCCCAAGCTGGCAATTCGCCCAGAACCGTGGCGGTGGCGGGTGTCCCGGCGCCTCCGCCGGCGTGCGGGGGCGTACTCTTTCTTCTCGGCGGTACCCGCCCCGGAGATGGGCCCGGCCATGGGGGAAGCCCTGGTGTGCAGGCTGAGGAACGGACAGATGAATACAGGACAAAAGCAGCGCGGGACGGGCCGTCCTGCCCGGCGCGGGTTGGGCAAACTGGCGGTCTGGCTGGAGGACGACTCCCCGGGACGCCTCCGCCCGCTGATCCTGGCGGTGGTCCTCACGCTCTCGGCGATCGGACTCGTGGAGGTGGCATCGGCGTCGTCTGTGGAATCCGTGGCGGCAGGAAACAATCCGTACGATCTTCCCCTGAAGCAGGCCATGTGGACCGTGGCCGGCGTGGTGATCATGCTGGTGCTGGCGCGCATGTCCGTGCGGCGGATCAGGTGGCTGGGCTGGGGGATGTTGATCGGCTCACTCTTTGCCCTGGTGCTGGTGTTCACCCCGCTGGGTATGTCCGTGAACGGCAACCGGAACTGGCTGAGCGTGGGAGGCTTCACCGCGCAGCCGTCCGAGTTCGCCAAGCTGTCGCTGATTGTCTGGGGCGCCGGGATCCTGGACCGGAAGCAGGCCCTGCTGGGGCAGTGGAAGCACGCCGTCGTCCCGCTCGCGCCAGCCGGAGCACTCATCATGGGCATCGTGGCGCTGGGGCACGACCTCGGCACCACCATGATCATCATGATGATCCTCGCTGCCACCATGTTCTACGGCGGCGTGCGGATGAAGGTGTTCTCCGTGGCCGGCCTGATCTGCGCGGCGGGCGCCCTGGTGCTTGCAGCCACCAGCGGCAACAGGATGGGCCGGATCTCCTCCTGGCTGGGCATGGGCTCCGAGGAGGACGCGCAGGGCATGGGCTACCAGGCGCAGCACGGCGCCTACGCCCTGGCCTCCGGCAGCTGGTTCGGCGTGGGCCTGGGGCAGAGCCGGCAGAAGTGGAACTGGATCCCGGAAGCCCACAACGACTTCATCTTTTCCATCCTCGGCGAAGAACTGGGCCTGGCCGGTTCGCTCCTGGTGCTGGCCCTGTTCGCCATCCTGGCCATCGCCGTGTTCAAGACCATCGCCCGCACCACGGACACGTTCTCGCGGATCGTGGCCTGCAGCGTGATCACCTGGATCCTGGGCCAGGCCGTGATCAACGTCGCCATGGTCAGCGGGCTGCTGCCAGTGATCGGCGTGCCGCTTCCGTTCATCTCCTACGGTGGTTCAGCCATGGTCTCCTCCCTGGCCGGGATCGGGGTGATCCTTGCCGTGACCCGTCCGGAAGGAACTGTTCCCCCCGCCCGCCGCGGCATCCGCCTGGGCCGCGCCCGCTTGAACGGCGCCAGGCAGAACGGTGC
The DNA here is from genome assembly GCF_056389225.1 of Pseudarthrobacter sp. rb. Taxonomy (NCBI): domain Bacteria; kingdom Bacillati; phylum Actinomycetota; class Actinomycetes; order Micrococcales; family Micrococcaceae; genus Pseudarthrobacter; species Pseudarthrobacter sp. rb. Next base: position 92,261 of record NZ_JBWJAR010000010.1, read on the forward strand.
TGTGGCTGATCGTGCAGTGAAGCAGGTCCGGGAGCATGCCCACCAGCGCTAGCGCCGCCGGAAGGGGTCCCGCGGCGCCCATGACCGCCATCCGCTTCATCCTGGTCTTCGGGATCATCAGCGCGCTGATGGACATGGTGTACGAGGGCGCCCGGAGTGTGACCGGTCCGTTCCTCGGTGCGCTGGGCGCGTCTGCGCTCCTGGTCAGCGTGGTCACCGGTGCCGGGGAGGCTGTGGCCCTGGTCCTTCGCCTGGTGTTCGGGCGGCTGGCGGACAGGCCCGGGCTGCGGTGGGCACTGGCGATCGGCGGGTACGCGCTGACGGCCGTGTCCGTGCCGCTGCTGGGAATCACTGACGCGCTGTGGGTTGCCTGCCTCCTGGTCCTGGCGGAGCGGCTGGGCAAGGCCGTAAGGAGCCCGGCGAAGGACACCATGCTGGCCGAGGCAGGTTCGGCGCTGGGCCAGGGCAAGGCCTTCGCGCTGCACGAGGCGCTGGACCAGGTGGGAGCGCTGCTGGGGCCGCTGCTGGTGGGGGTGGCCCTGGCGCTGTCGGGCAGCTACGGACCGGGGTTCCTGCTGCTTGCTGTTCCAGGCCTGGCGGCCATGCTGATTCTCCTCCGGCTGCGGCGGAGGGTCCCTGATCCGGCCGTTTACGAGGTGGCGGGCGCGCCCTCTGCCGCAGCCGGCCCCGCTCCCGGCGGCCCTGGCCCCGCTTCCGTGACGGCCGTTCCCATGCCCCGGCAGTACTGGCTGTACGCCGCGTTCAGCAGCCTGACCATGTTCGGCTATGCCACGTTTGGGCTGTTGTCCTTCCACCTGGTGGCCACCGGTCTCCTCCCGCCGGCGGTGGTCCCCGTTCTCTACGCCGCGGCCATGGGGGTGGACGCCGTGGCCGCCTTGGCCTCCGGTTGGCTCTTTGACCGGGTGGGGCTGAAAGTCCTCCTGGTCCTGCCCGTCCTCGCGGCGGCGGTGCCGTGGCTGGGCTTCAGCAACAACACGGCGCTCGCGGTCACAGGGGTTCTGGTGTGGGGAGCGGCCATGGGCGTCCAGGAAAGCACCATGCGGGCAGGCGTGGCGGGGCTTGCTCCGGTGGAACGGCGGGGGAGTGCCTATGGAATGTTCACTGCGTGCTACGGCCTCGCCTGGCTGGCCGGGAGCTTCCTCATCGGTGTGCTGTACGAGTACTCAAGACCTGTCCTGGCCGTCACCGTCACGGCAGTGCAGGCAGCTGCCATGGTGACTTTCGCCGTCGTGCGTCCTCATGCCGTGGCCCCCTCTGCTGCCACACAAGAAACCCAGGCGGAAGATTGATGACCCGCGCTGAGCCTGACAGGGGGCTCTTCAGCCGGGCCGACCAAGCTGATTCTTCTACGGAGCGAGTAGAAGTCCCATAAATGGTGGCCGCCGTTCCCCTAACGTTTTGAAAAACGAGTACTCACTACTCGTGCACGCTTCTCCGGGCCACGGGTCTAATGGCAGCGGGGGCAGAAGCTTCCTTGGAGTACCTGGGCGCCGAGCACCGGGACAACCAGTGAGGAGAATTCATGAGACATCCGTTGAACCGCATCCTGAGCCATGGACTGGCGGCAGTCCTGGTGCTCACGGGTATGGGAACGCTTCTGGGAGGGCAAGCATCGGCCGCTCCTACTGTTTCGGACCCCCCGGTCACCCCTACATACGGCACTCCAAGCATCAGCTATTCAGGCGCTGGGCAACCGCCTACCGCTGACAAACCGCAGAGCAAGCTGTGGTGGAACGACGGCAAGTGGTGGGCCAACATGTGGACCACCGGCAGTGGCTGGCACATCTATATGCTCGATCGCGGCTCCAAAACCTGGGTCGATACTGGCGTGGCCAATGACAGCCGTACCAACACGCATTCCGATACGCTTTGGGATGGCAAGTACCTGTACATTGCCTCGCATGTGGTTACTACCTCCACGGAGACCTCTATAACCCCTTCCTTGCCGAACCAGCCAGCAAGGTTCTATAGGTACAGTTACGCCAACGGCAAGTACACGCTGGACAGTGGTTTTCCTGCCGTCATTGCTAAAAACAGCAGTGAGTCCATGACTATCGACCGGGACAGTACTGGGACCATTTGGGCGACCTGGACGGAAGTAGCGGCTGACGGGACCAGCAGCGTCTACGTTAATCATTCAGCACCCGGCGGGGGCGGCTGGGCTGAACCCTCGGTCCTGCCCGTAGACAATCCGCATCCCGAAGCTGACGACATTTCAGCTGTTGTCGCGTTCAACAAGAAGCAGATCGGGATCATGTGGACTGACCACCTCACGGGATCCGTCTGGTGGGCTACCCATAATGATGGACAGTCGGCTGCCACATGGAAGACCCAGCCTGCACTTCGCGGCGAGGGCATCGCGGATGACCACCTGAACCTGAAGTCACTTAATTCGGACAGTGCAGGTCGCGTATATGCCGCGGTCAAAACAAGCCTCGACGTCACGTCAACGGATCCCAAGGCTCCGCAGCTGCAGATGCTGGTATTCAAGCCGGGAACAGGTGCCTTTTCAGTGAGCACCATCGCCACCGTCGCGGACTGTGTTACCCGTCCTCAGGTGGTGTTGGACTCGCAGAATAACGTGGTGCATGTCTTCCACACCGCTCCGCCGACCTCAGCCAGCGGCTGTGCTTACACCGGTACCGCGGGAAGTATCTACGAGAAGACAGCCTCCCTGGACAATCCCGTCTTTTCGGCCGGGCGCGGTACCCCAGTGATTCAGGATGGAACGTCGCCCAACATCAACAACGTGACCACCAGTAAACAGGGCGTCAATAGCACCACCGGCTTGGTTATTCTTGCCAGCGACGATGTTGCCAAACGTTATTGGTACGCGGATGTGCCGCTGGGGGGCCCGTACAAGCCACCAGCGACTTCTCCATTCACCGACGTCTCTCCCGGCCAGCTGTTTTACAACGAAATCTATTGGCTGGCAGAGAAGGGTGTCTCCACGGGGTGGACCGAACCCGACGGCACGAAGACCTTCAGGCCGCTCCTCGCGGTGAACCGGGACGCGATGGCAGCTTTTATGTACCGTCTCGCCGGCCAGCCGGCCTTCACCCCACCAGCTGTTTCACCCTTCACTGATGTCGCGGTCAGCTCGCAGTTCTACAAGGAGATTACCTGGCTGGCCAAGCAGGGCATTTCCACCGGCTGGACCGAAGCGGACGGCACTAAGACCTACCGTCCGCTACAGCCAGTGAACAGGGACGCCATGGCTGCCTTCATGTACAGGCTTGCTGGCAAGCCCAGCTTCACGGCCCCAGGTATTTCGCCCTTTACTGACGTTCCGGTCGGCACGCAGTTCTACAAGGAAATCACTTGGCTCGCCAACCAGGGCATTTCCACCGGCTGGACCGAAGCGGACGGCACCAAAACCTACCGTCCCATTCAGCCCGTAAACAGGGATGCTATGGCAGCGTTCATGTACCGGTACAACAGCAAGCTCGGCTCCCTCTAGGGCAGCGGGTATAAGGCTTCACCCCCGCACGGGGGAGGGCAAAGGAAGAGGTTCCGGCCATCGATGGCCGGAACCTCTGTCCTTTTGCTGCGGGACACGGGCCTGACCTCTGCAGTAGCCTCCGTCGGGCGTGAAAGGGTAGGTGCACGTTTACGCTGATCGCTGCCGGCTTCCCGCAACTGCTCAACTGGGCCTTGAAGCCAGTCGCCGTGCCCGCCAAGCAGCTTCTTGTCGTTCGTTCACTTCCTGGCGACGGTGAAGCGGGGCACATCAGCAGCCAAGTGTTCCGCCTGTTCTTCGCGAAGTGAGCAATGCGCCACCTGGTGGAACTTGGGGCCGATACTTAGGCCACCGCTCCGGCAACCTCGGGGCACTCAGCGCAGCGGACGTCCGCAACCAGGGAACCGGCGTCGTCCTTTTGGAAGTGGGTGACGTGATTGGTGGTCCTGCCGCAGGTGGGGCAGAAACTCTGGCTTTGTTTAGTCCACATGCATGAATAATACGGAACGCCGTGATAAAGGAAAGATTGCCGGCCGAAACCATGTGGATTTCCGCATGTCCCGTGACCGGATCTTGACCAAAGCTGCTGGCGATTCTTCAGCGAACACCGAGTTTCGCCGCGTAGTTTTGGCGCATCAGGCAGTACGGAGGCAGGACGGAAGGAGCGCAGGACAATGACCATCACCGATTACATCGTGGCTCTCGGCGGCATGCTGGCTTCACTCGGATGTGCAGGACTCGTGGCGGCCGGACTCATCAGGGCGCGGTCGCGGCACCAGGCATAACTCCCGCGGACAACAAGGAAGGTTCGCTGCAGTCCTAGGCAATCGCCGGCGGTTCGAAACGGGTTCTGGGCGCACCACTGGGCATCGCCTTCAGGATGCCGTCCGCCACGCTGCGCACCTTAAGATTGCGGTTCCTTGAGGTGCCGGCGAGCCTGCTGAAGGCTTCGGCGTAGGAGCAACGGTTTTGCGCCATCAGCACTCCGCAGGCAACATCGATGCTGGTCCTGCTCTCCAGTACCTGCTTGAGGTTGTCGCCCGCACGGATCACGCCGTGGACGTCGAGGGCCAGTTTGAGGCTCTGTGATGCCACCTCGCCGAACCATGCGGCGTCAGCGAGGATCCTGGTGGGGAAACCGTAGTCGGGCGGGCCCAGGAAAACGAGGGCTGCGGACGAGCCGGGCTGCAGTTCCAGGGGGAGGGCAAGGGCGGCGCCGAGGCCATGCTCCAGCAACCGCCGCCGGTAGCCCTGCCAGCGTGCGCCGGCCTGGCCGATCACTGTTGGAGCGGCCAGGGCGGAGCCCAATGCGGTGGGGCCGTCCACGTGCTCATCCTCCGTGGCTGCAAGGGCGGCGGTGCCCGCCGTGCTTCCGGCCGTGACGGTACAGGACCTTTGCCGGTGCAGCACGGCTGCGCACTCAACCGCCGTGCCTGCCGTGGTGCTCATCCAGCGGGCCGCTGCGCCGGCGAGTTTTTGCAGGGAGTCTGCCTCGCCGTCGGCCCCTGTCACTAAATCCAGCAGGAACCCTTGCCGGTCGGGCCCCTTATTATCTGCCGGGCCAAAAGCCACCCTGCACCCCCATCTGCGATTCCCCCGTGGCCGTGCTGCCTGGGGGTTGCACAAAAACCTATTGGGCGCGCGGGGCAGCGGCACGAGTAGCCGGTACTCTACTTTTCCTCCAAGGCTTCCGCGGGTACCCGTTCGCCCGTCGACGTGTGGAGCAACCGCCACAGCAAGTGGGCTACCATAGGTTTGTTAGACGGCCAAGCAAGTAGGATATCGAAGGAATTCGCATGAACCCGCATGGTGCAAGCGAAGGCTACTGTTACCCACCCCGCGAGGGCGCGCAGCCCGGCCCTGTTGACGTCATTAATGCCCTCAGGGAGTTTCGGACCTCTGAAAGCGCCATGAGAAGGCGCACCCGTTCCTCCGCCGCGATGGGGGAGACCGATCTTTTGGCGCTCCGGTACCTGATCGATGCGGAAGCTGCCGGCGTTGGAATCCGCCCCACCCAGCTTGCAGCCCGCCTGGGCATCACCTCCGCGTCCATGACCAGCCTTGTTGACCGGCTGGTGGCAGCCGGCCATGTGACCCGGGAACCCCACCCCTCCGACCGGCGGGCTGTCATCCTCAGGCCCACGCCCGGTGCCGAGGAGGAGGTGCGGCACAACCTTAACCAGATGCACAAGCGCATGCTTGAGGCCGCCGAGTCGCTGTCGGCGGAGGAGATCAAAGCGGTGCTGCACTTCCTGAGCTGCATGCGTGAGGCCGTGGATGCGGTGGAAGCCGCTGCTGGGGTGGGTCGGCGGTAGACAAGGAGCTAATCCTAGTTAGACTAGCTACATTGTTTGATAACTATCGGATGGCGGATCGCATGACTGCAGTACTTGAACCTCAGGCAGCGGGACAACGGATCCACGTCCAGGCCCACGACGAATTCCAGCTCCAGCCGACTGCACCAAGTGCGTTTGATAAGTCCACAGTGCCCGCGCTGATGGACGATCCGGCGCCGGCCATGGAGCTTGATGAGCCGGCCGCACCTTTCCATTGCGGCGTGGCAATGACCTCCGGGCCGGTTCCGATCGCCTCCCTGGGGTGGGCGCCACTTGAGCTTGGTGCCTCGGAATGGTCCTGTATCTGCGGCTACACCGTGGACGGCAGTCCGGCCGGCGATCCGCTGGAAGCAGTCCAACTGGCTTCGGCAAGGGTGGAGAGCCTTCAATGGGAGCTCGACGCTGCGCAGGAGCAGTTTGAGAATGCAGTCAGGAATGCCTCGAAGCACGGCGCGGGGGAGGGAGCCCTGGGCAGGGCTGCCGGCCTGAGCGCGCTGGAGCTCCGGGAATTCCTGGATGGCGAACCACGGCTGATGTAAGTTTTGGGTCCCGCTGGGGGCCCGGGCTCCGAACAACCCCGAAGTGCAGCCATCCGTCTGTTCAGATGCAGCTGCGCTTCGGGTTGTTGGAGCGGTGGAAGAAGTGGTTGACGGCCTGCTCTGGCCCGAAGCGTGGGCGCGGCGAGCGGCCGGGAGTCCTATGCGGCCAGGCGGGCCGGCGCAGTGCGTGGATGCCGCCGGTCGGCCAGCACGCTGATGGTGCAGGGCGCCTGGTCCGGATCGATCATTGCGGGCAGCTGCCTTGTCTTGGAAGCGGCGTGGAGCATGTCCAGTGCCTCCTGATCCACCCAGGCGCTGGAGACGTCGAGCTCCAGGTCCAGGCCTCCCTTGAGGGAGTTGGCGCGCTTTGCCACTACATAGAGGGCGTTGATGCTGTGGATGGTGATATGCCCCTTTGCAATCACCTGGGCCTTGCTGTGGTCCAGATCGACCCGGACCGCGATGTTCAGCTTAGAGTTCAAGATGTAAAGCCTTCCCCGGCATTGGCTGCGACGCTGCAGCTTCTTGCATGGCCTGTTTGCTTAAGCCTCAACTAGATTAGGCAACCAATGTGATGTGCGCAACACCGTGACGTTTATTACATCGACCGCAGTTTCCTATCACTTTGGGAATCGGCGGATGGCAGCCCGGGCCGCTGCTTGGCCCTGGCCTGCCAGGCAATGAAAGAATCGGACGGGGTGATCAGGGCACGCACAGAACTACTGACCACCCAACTCCTGCCCGCGCAGCCCGCGGACGCCCCGCAGTACCGCCACCGAAGGACACGCAATGAGCAAAGAACAGCTGATCATCATCGGCTCCGGCCCCTCCGGCTACACCGCCGCCATCTACGCCGCCCGTGCCGGACTGAACCCCTTGGTCCTGGCCGGTTCCGTCACCGCCGGCGGCGCGCTGATGAACACCACCGAGGTGGAAAACTTCCCGGGTTTCCCGGCCGGCGTCCAGGGCCCCGAGCTGATGGACGGGCTGCAGCAGCAGGCGGAAAAGTTCGGCGCGCGCATTGAGTACGACGACGCCACGTCCGTCGACCTGAAAGGTCCCGTCAAGCGCGTGGTCACCGGCGGCGGGGAGACCTACGAGGCCCAGGCCGTCATCCTGGCCACCGGCTCCGCCTACAAGGAGCTCGGTCTGCCGGAGGAGAAGAAGTTCAGCGGGCACGGCGTCTCCTGGTGTGCCACCTGCGACGGATTCTTCTTCCGCGAACAGGACATCATCGTGGTGGGCGGCGGCGACTCCGCCATGGAGGAAGCAACCTTCCTGACCCGCTTCGGAAAGTCCGTCACCGTCGTCGTCCGCAAGGGCGAACTGCGCGCCTCCCGCATCATGGCGCAGCGCGCCAAGGACAACCCCAAGATCCGCTTCGCCTGGAACTCCGCCGTCACCGCCATTCACGGCGACGGCAAAGTCAGCGGCGTCACCCTGACGGACACCCGCACCGGTGAGGCCCGGCACCAGGACGCCACCGGCATATTCGTGGCCATCGGCCACCTGCCGCGCACGGAACTGGTGGCCGGCCAGGTGGACCTGGACGACGAAGGCTACATCAAGGTGGATGCGCCCACCACGTGCACCAACCTGCCCGGCGTCTTTGCCTGCGGCGACGCCGTGGACCACCGCTACCGGCAGGCCATCACCGCCGCCGGCACCGGCTGCGCCGCCGCGCTGGACGCCGAGCGCTTCCTGGCCGCGCTGGAGGACGCCGCAAGCATCGCCACGGCGCTGGTGGAGGAGCCGACCCACAGCTGAATATGGTGCAGCGGGAAGGCTCCCCAGGTCAGACGACTTCGGGGAGCCTTCCCGTTAATACGGAAACGGGGGCCGATGACCAGCGCTCGCGTTCCGGCTCGTACGAGATCACCATGGACGCGTCGCTTTCGCGCGCCTCGTCGATTGCCAGCAGCAGGGCATCCTCCATGTGCCTGGCATATTCCAGCCGCTCGGGCAGCGAACCCTGCAGGCCGCCGTCGTCAATCAGTACGTGGCCCTTGCCGTCCACGATGACCTTCAGTGAATACCCGCAGTCCTCGTGCAAGGACCCTCGGGTGGATGAAATCTCGGTGACTCGGTCTGCCCGGACCAGCCCGTTGCCCAGCGTGCGGATCCATACTTCACCCATGAACTGACCTCCCCTTGGATTGGGACGCGCTTCAGCACCCCATAAGGCGAACGCTACTCCTCGCCGGGCCCTTTGTGACCCCCGCATTTTTGGGGGAGCCTGCCCGAGGAATGTGACATCTGGCCGGCAAGTAAAGTTATGGTGGGTTCCGTGCACCCGGCTGGGTTCGCCTGACTTCGGAAGGTCAATATGTGGTCAAAACTCGATACGTATCTCTTTCCACTCCAGCCCTCTGCGCAGTGTCCTTCGGGGACCTTTAAGCTGCACGTTCCCTCCGGAAAGATGGAATGGTCCGAGGGCATGTACGGCATCCACGGGCTCAAGAAAGGCGACGTGGTGCCTACCTGGGAACTGTTCATGGCCCACAAGCACCCGCTGGACCGGGAGCCGGTCCGTGCCCTCTGGACGAACCTGCTGGACGGCGGAGGCCAAGGGGCGCTGCTCCACCGGGTCATAGACGTCCGGGGCAGGGAACGGCGTGTCTTCTCCGCAGTCCAGGCCGTTCCAGAGCCGTCGGGGCAGGTGGAGTATGTCCGCGGGTTCATGGTGGACGTGACCCAGAGCCTGCGGATCGAGTCCCAGCACGCGGCGGAGGAAGCGATCGAGGGTGCGTACGGGCACAAGGCCCTCATTGAGCAGGCCAAGGGAGTTGTCATGGCGCTGGGCGGAGTGGATGGCCAGGCCGCCTTCCAGGTCCTGGCCACGCGAAGCCAGCACGCCAACACCAAGCTGCATATCGTCGCAGAGGAACTGGTCAACGCGGCGGCGGACGGCAAGGCCGCCGAGGTCCTGGCGGGTTACTGAGCCCGGGCTCTGTGGGACCTTCGGCACTTCCCGCAGCGGCGTGCCCTGCGCGACTCTGGTTTCGCGCCCGTTGACGCCCGGAGGACCCATTCCCGGCACCGATTGCTGGGTAACTGCCGTTTTGACTCCCGAAAAGGACAAATACGGAGCAATCGATGCCCATCCGGGCCGGCAATGGGATCGCATCGACCTCGGAGGAGGGGCATGGCGGACAGGACCATCAGCCGGAGCCGCAGCATTGGCTCCGCCATAGTCAATGCCCTGCTGCTGTACGGGATCAACGTCTGGCCCGGGTGGCGGGTGCTGCCGTTCCTGACTGCGGACATGCCCCGCGCCCTGGACCTCCTTAATGCATCCTTGATCGCGGGCATCATCGTGAACCTGGTCTGCGCGGTGATTCACGCCAGGGCACTCCTGGCGCTGGGAAACCTGGTGGTCATGGGCATCGGCGTGGCCGCCATGATGCGCCTCTGGGAGGTCTTCCCGTTCGACTTCGGCACCAGCTGGTCCGGCTGGCCGGTTGTGGTGCGGGTGCTCCTGGTTGTTGGGATCGTGGGTTCGGTCATCGGCGCCATTGTTGAGCTGGTCAATCTGTTCCGTGCCCTTGCCGGGCTGGAGCCGCGGGCCCGCTAAGAACCGGAGGCGCCGGGGACAGCCGGCGATGCAGGGGGTGCGGATCCGGCGGTCATAGGATAAATCCGATGACTTCCCCGGATGACCCCGAGCCCTTCAGCCTGCGCAGTATTGCGGTGGCCGCCTTCGGCCCCACACTGCTTTTCGGAATCGGGCAGGGCGCCATCCTCCCGGTAGTGGCATTGTCCGCCCGCGACCTGGGCGCCTCGGTGGCGGTGGCCGCCCTGATCGTCACCCTGATCGGGCTGGGGTCCTGGTTCTTCAACCTGCCCGCTTCCCTGGTGACCCTGCGCTTCGGTGAACGCTGGTCCATCGTGGGCGCCGCCGTCGCTGCCGGCCTGGCCCTGGCGGCCGCCGCCACCTCCGCCCTGGCCCCGAAGGGACTGTGGCTCCTTGCGGTGGCGATGACCGTCGTCGGGATGTCCGGCGCGGTCTTCGGCCTGGCGCGGCAAAAGTACCTCACCGAGGCCGTGCCCGTGGCGTTCCGCGCCCGCGCGCTATCCACGCTGGGCGGCGTCAACCGGATCGGTGTGTTCATCGGCCCGTTTGCGGGGGCAGCGGTGATGCAGTTCTTCGGCATCGCCGGCGCCTACTGGGTGGGGGTGGTGGCCATGGCGGCCGCCGCGCTGCTGTCCCTCGCCATCCCGGACCTCACGACGCCGGACGTCCACTTGGGCGCGGACGGGGGCCCCCAGCCCACGCTCCGCAGCGTCGCGGTATCCCATGCCGGCGTGTTCCTTTCGCTGGGGATCGGCATCCTGCTGCTCAGCGCATTGCGGTCCTCCCGGCAGGTGGTGATCCCGCTCTGGTCCGACCACCTGGGCATGGATGCCACCTCAGCGTCCCTGATCTACGGGCTGTCCGGCGCCATCGACATGCTGGTGTTCTACCCGGCGGGAAAACTCATGGACCGCAAGGGCCGGCAGTGGGTGGCGGTTCCGTCCACGCTGCTCATGGGGACGGCGCTGCTCCTGATCCCGCTGACCGGGTCATTTGTGGGGCTGCTGCTGGCCGCGCTGCTGATCGGGTTCGGCAACGGCATCAGTTCCGGGCTGGTGATGACCCTGGGCGCCGATTTCTCACCGGACCGCGGCCGGGGACAGTTCCTGGGCCTCTGGCGTTTCATGGCGGACGCCGGCTCCACCGGTGGACCAGTGCTCCTCTCCGGGGTGACGGCCCTCGCCTCCCTGGGCCCGGGGATCTCAGCCACGGGTGTCCTGGGCTTCGCTGCGGCGGCCGTGTTCGCCGTCGTGATTCCCCGCCTGAAGCACCGTCGCAACTACTGAGGCGTGTTTGCGGGCCCGGTTGGTGGGTAGGCGCCCCGCTGAGGTTATTCTCGACTCATGAGTGATCCCGGCGCCGCTGCCCGCATCAGTCCGCTGCAGAAGGCTGTGTGGTGGGCGCAGGACTATGTGTATGCCGCAGGCTGGCAGGTCCGCGGATTCCTGTCGCGCGTGCAGCCGGCGTCCTTCCGCAACGGGACCCGGCCGCCCGTGGTGATCATCCCCGGCGTGTACGAAAACTGGCAGTTCATGATGCCGCTCATCCAGGCCATCCACGATGCCGGTCATCCGGTGCATGTGGTCACGGTGCTCCAGCGCAACAAACTGAAGGTGCCGGACGCCGCCAAACTGGTGGCCCAGCACCTGGAGGAGGCGGGGCTGCGCGATGCCATCCTGGTGGCGCACAGCAAGGGCGGCCTGATCGGCAAGTACACCATGCTGTCCCTGGATCCCGAGCACCGGATCGACCGGATGATCGCTGTGTGCTCGCCCTTTTCCGGCTCGCGCTACGCCCGGTACATGCTGCTGCCCAGCCTCCGGATCTTCTCGCCGCGGAACGCCCTGACCCTCCAGATGTCCCGCGAGCTGACCATCAACAGCCGCATCACGTCCCTCTACGGACCGTTCGATCCGCACATTCCGGAGGGGAGCGTCCTGCCCGGGGCCACCAACATCGAGCTGCCGGTGGCCGGGCATTTTCGGATCCTCGGGGACCCCGCGACCGCCCGCATCATTGTGGAGCAGCTGAACCTTCCGGCCTGACGTCCCCGGGCAGTTGCGTTGTCCCTGATCCGCGTGGCACTTCGGCGGCGATGCACCGGGCTATGAAGGCTGCGTCCCTGCCCACGCCGTGGACCATGGAGGATGCCAGCGACTGCTGGAACGTGGCTCCCAGGAAGTACAGTCCCGCCTGGGCTTGGGCCACCCCGCGCTCCTGGTCCGGCTCCCCGTCCGGGCCGAACACCGGCAAGTCAATCCACGCCAGGTCCGGCCGGAAGCCAGTGCACCAGATGACGTTGGCGATATCCGGCGTTCGTCCGTCAGCCAGCAGCGGCCGGCCGTCCCGGACGCCTTCCGTCCTGGGAACGCGTTCGACGCCGGCACGCACCAGGTCCCGGTTCTTCACCCTGACCAGTGGCCCGCTGTGCGCAAGGATCTGCGGGCGGGCCTTCCGGCCGGCGGGAGTGTTGAGGTTGAGGACGTGGGAGAACGCGAAGAAGACAGCGAGGGTGAGGGGCCGGGCCGCCACGGCATCGATGGGCCAGGGGATCTGGCCGGGGTGCCGGCCGGAGAGGTAGGTCGTGCGGTTGGGGGCGAGTTCCAGGGCGATGTCCGCGCCGGAGTTGCCGGCCCCAACCACCAGGACAGGGCCTGGCGCAAGGTCCTTCGGGTTCTTGTAGCTTCCCGCCGTGAGTTGCTTGATGTCCGGGTTGAGCTGCTGCGCGAAGGCCGGCACCTTGGGTGTTCTGTCCCAGCCGGGTGCCACCACCACATTGCCGGCTTCCAGGTATTGGCCGCCAGCTTCGATGGTGAAGCTGTTTCCATTGTGGCTGACGCGGTTGACCCGGACGTTGTTCCGTACCGGCAGCCCAAACTTCTCCGCATAGCTGCTGAGGTACTCGGCGAACTCTTCACGCGACGGGTAGGACCAGGGCGGGGCGGGGTAGCGGCTTCCGGGAAGGGCATCGTACCGGGCCGGCGTGAAGAGCCTGAGGGAGTCCCAGCGGGTGCGCCAGCTGTCTCCGGTCCGGGGGTTCTCATCAAGGATCACGAACGAACGCTTAGCGCGGGACAAGTGGTAGCCCATGGCCAGGCCTGCCTGGCCGCCGCCGATCACCACGGTGTCGAAATGCTCTGACATGGTGTCCTGCCCTTCCGCCCCTGTTCCGCTGCGTGGATGCCGTGCCTTGCGTCTACGCCGTGCGTTGCTGTCCGGGACTTCCTGCTATAATTCATCCGAATGGCATTCGGATGAATTAAGGCTAGGCCCGGCGATGAGTGAAGTCAATGCCCCCGCACGCCGCTACCACTCGCCCCGGCGGAAGGAGCAGGCGGCTGCCACCCGCGATGCGGTGCTGGCCGCCGCCCGCGAGCTCTTTGTGGGGGAGGGGTACCGGTCCACCACGGTGGCTGGCATTGCGAGGAGGGCCGGAGTCGCCGTCGACACCATCTACGCGACCGTCGGGCGGAAGCCGGATTTGCTGCGTGAAGTGGTGGAAACAGCGATCTCGGGTACCGGCCAGGCGGTACCCGCGGAGCGCCGCGGTTACGTGGTCCGCCTGCGGGAGGCGAAGGCGGCGTCCGAGAAGATCTCCATCTATGCCCACGCTCTGGCCGGCATCCAGCCCCGCCTCGCGCCGGTCTATTTGGCGCTGCGCGACGCCGCCGGCACCGATCCCGACTGCGCTGCGCTGTGGACTGAGATTTCCGACCGCCGCGCTGCAAACATGCTGCTCTTTGTTAAGGACCTCGCTGCGACCGGGGAGCTGCGAACGGACCGCCCCGCGGCCGAACTCGCCGATGCGGTCTGGAGTATGAGTGGGCCCGAGTACTGGGTGCTCCTGGTGGACCGGCGGGGGTGGGGGCACCGGCAGTTCGCTGAGTGGCTGACCGATGCCTGGTGCAGGCTGTTGCTGACAGGGGATCGGTCGTAGGGGGCTTTCCGGCGGCTAGGAATCAGCAGGACCAAGGCGGCCTGGGTGGGCGGGCGATTCATCCACGCCCGGGTTCTCCCGGCGGGGTTCCTTCAGCTCGATAAAGAGGCAGTGTGTGGGCGTGGAGCCGGTGTTCGTCCCGGAATGTTCCTGCGCTTCGAGCCAGCGGGCTTGCCCTGCCTGCAGCTCCACGTCCGCTTCCCGGTCTCCTGAGCGGAGGCGGCGGGCGAAGGAACTGAGCGTGACCATCACGCTGTCAGGGTGGGAATGGGTGCCGGTGGTGTCTCCGGGGCCGTCGCTGTACTCGAGGACGCGGACCCGGTCGTTTTCGAAGACGAGCCGGTAGTGCTGCGGATTCACTGCAATGGGATCGGCCACGGGAAACCCCTCGGTGAGTCTTTTATGGGACATCCGTACCATAACGGTACGTCTGTATCATAAGTCTTGTGCCCGTACGCCACAATGAAAAATATCTGGAGACCGGCAGGACCCGGCAGAAGTCGCGCACCCGTGAAGAGCTGGTGTCCTCGCTCCGGGACCTGCTGAAGGACGGGCAGGATCCTTCGGTTGCGGAAGTCGCCGCCATTGCCGGGATATCGCGGACGACTGCCTACCGCTACTTCCCGGACAAGGAGGCCCTCCTGCACGCGGCCCTCCCCGAGACCGGGTTGGGGTCGCTGCTCGGCGAGGAACCGCCGTCGGACGTCCGTGCCCGCCTGGTGCGCACCCTGGACGCGCACTTCGAGTTCATCCGGACCTGGGAACCGCAGTTGCGGGCATCGCTGCGGCTGTCCCTTACCCCGGGCACCACCCGCCCCACTCTTCGCGGGGGCCGGGCTGTGGGCTGGTACCGCGACGCCCTGTCTCCGCTGGAAGCCGCCGGATCCGGGATCGACATCGCCGCCCTTGCCGTGCGGCTTCGTGCGGTTGCAGGGATTGAACCATACGTCTGGCTGCGGGACGTGGCAGGCCTCCGGCCGGACCAGGCATTCAGTGCCATGCGCGCCAACGCCCTGGACATTCTTGACGCCGAACTGGGCCGGCAACGGTAGCTGGCGCGCTGCCCGGCAGGGGAGGCGCCAAGAGCAGCATTTGCGATAGAAGCGCAGGTCAGGGCAGGGTTGAATGAATTTTCACATAACTTGAGCTTTTGTTGACGTTTTTCCTCCTCGCTTCCTGAGGTTGGACGGGCAAAGTGGTCCTCAGCTAGACCACCACCCCGGCGGGGGTCAGGATCGTGGCCACTTTCGCAGGCGGTGCCCAGGCCACTGCATCCGTGAAGGTGAGCCTGGAGATCGGCACGGGACTTAAGAAGATCTATTGCGCCTGAGGTTTCCACCCGCCAGCTCGGCGGAAGAAGGTGCCGCTGCATCCCCCCATGCAGTGGCACCGTCTCCCGCCGAGCTGGCTATTTGGGTATTTGGGCACGTTGGATCGTGCCGGCGACGTGGGGGTGCTGAGATGGTTGTTCCGGGAATGGGCCCGGGCGACGCGCATATTCCTGTCCGACCCGCCGCTTCCCCTGTGCTCCGGATATTGGGGCCGCGAGAGGCAGGATGCGGGTCGCGGATGCATGTCCGCGTCGAGGGGAGCAGGGGCGCCGGGACGGATCATCGGGTTGCAGGGCCAGCGAAGGTGCGTGCTGCCGTCGTGCCTTCCCCGTGTCCGTACGGCCGGTGGCTTGGGGCGATCCGTACACTGGCACCATGTCATGCCGAATCAGTGAACTGGTCCTGAACTGCGACGACCCGGAACTGCTTGCGCGGTTCTGGAGTGACGTCCTTGGTTATGTCGAGCTGGACAGGGAGGACGGCATGATTGAGATCGGGCCGGCTAACGCCGGGTTCGGCGGCCTGCAGGCCACGATCATCTTGAGCGCCAGCAGCAACCCGCGGGTGGGGCGGCTTCCGCTGCACATCGACGTCAACCCGGTGGACCGGGACCAGGACGCCGAACTGGAACGGCTGCTGGCCCTCGGTGCCCGGCCGGCCGACGTGGGCCAGACCGGGGACGAACAGTGGCACGTCCTGCAGGACCCCGAAGGAAACGAATTCTGCCTCCTGCGCAAGCGCCTCGATCCCTGACACAGGATCGCGCAGCGGAAAAGGCGCGAGGGGCAGTGCCGGGCGGCGCCCACTTCAAAACGCCGCCCTGGCACCTGCAACTATTCACCGCGCCGATCAAGGCGGGGGACTCCAATTCCTCAAGGTTGCCGCAAGACTTCCCGGCAGGACGCCTGCTCGTGCTAACGCGGAGCGCCATCCTGAAGGCTTTCCTCGGTAAAGCGCAATGTGCCTGAACGCGGGACGTGTGCCTGGCATGCCCGCCCACACGGAGGCCGGGGCCTACCAATAACTTAGGGCTCATCACCCTTACGGGCCAGGCGCGGAAACGCTACATTGTAGCTACGCTTGCGGGCGCTTCCCATCCGAGCCTGTTTGCTACTAGGGGATCGACGTGGAACTCTTCAGCGACAAACCCGCGCTGGCCGCGGCCGCCCTCACCCGGCTCGTCGCCGCGGATGCCCGGAGCCACGGTAGGCCTGCGGGCCGCCTCCAGGCCTACCTCAGTGACCTCGTGGTGCGCAACGGGCCGAGCATCGTTGAGCAGTTGGCCATCGAGTTGGCGCGCCAGCACCTGGCAACGCTGGACCGCCTTGCCCAGGCCACGGGGCAGCCCGCCGCGCGCTACCTGGACGAACTGGAACTCGCCGCCGCCATGCAGGAAAGCATCGGCCGTGACAGTGCGCAGTTGGACACCACGGACCTCGGCGAGGGCAACTGACACGTGTGCCGGGTGGGGAGGAGGCGCCCGGGTGAGCCTCTACCGCCTGGACGCGCCCTGCCGCCGTGCGGCGTACGCGAACAGGGACGTAGTGGCCACCGTGGCCAGGTATCCCGCGATCACGATCAGCGAGATGCCGGCCCAGAAGTAGTTGGTGGTGCTGGCTTCCTGCCACGGGCTGGGCGCAATCCGGATGAGCGAGTACACCGCAACCCCGGCCGAACCCAGCCCGATCAGCACCGGCAGCGTAAGCCAGATCCGGGCCGAACCGAGGTGGTCGCCGAACCCGTCCCACTCGTTCCAGGACCCGCGCCGGAGGATCAGCCAGCCCGCCGGAATCATGAAGGCGCCCACCAGCAGGAACGCCGCCACCACGTCCGCGGGCCGGTGCCACTGGTTGATCAGGGTGGACACCCCGGACGCGATGGCGAACGAACCGCCAATGAAGCCGGCCATGGGCCGCCAGCGCGGGGACGCCATGAGGAAAACCGCGGCGGCAGCGGACGCCGCCAGCGTGGTGTGGCCGGAGGGCAGCGAGTTCAGCTCCAGGGTCAGCACGCCTTTGTCCGGGCGCGGCGGAAGCAGGTCCTTGAGCACCTGCGTTGCCACGTTCGCGCCGATGCACGCGGACACGGCAATCCCGGCCTCCGCCCAGTGCCGCCGGATCACGGTCACAAACAGGACCACGACGGCGGCCATCACCAGGGAAATAGTGGGCAGCCAGTCGAGGAACTGGGTGGCGGCCTTCCCCGCGGGCCCATGGATCTGCACCGCTTCCACCAGCGCGGACTCATCGATGAACTGGCCCGTGGTGGTCTGGACGAAGAAGTAGTAGGTGGCAACCAGCCCGGCAATGCACGCCACCGTGGACAGCACAAACAGGGACGCCGAGCCCGGGGCAGGCCGTGCCGGAGTCCTGGTGGAGAGTTGCCGTGAAGAAGTCATCGCGGTTAAGGGTGACACAAAAAGCTGGAAGGCCGCTCAGGCGGTGGGCTTGACCGGGTCCAGCCGGGGGACGGCGGCGGCGGCCACCAGCAGTGCCAGCGCGCCCAGCCCGAACGGCAGGGCGGTGGCCGTGGCAATGGCGCCCACCAGCAGGGGTCCGCCGGCGTCGCCCAGTTCGCGGCCCAGCTCTGCCGAGCCCATGGTCCGGCCCATCCGCTCCGGCGGCGTGGTGTCGGCCAGGTGCGCGAACCCCAGCGGGGTGGCCACGCCGATGCCCGAGCCAATCAGTGCAGCCGCAACGAAGATGGTGACCACTCCCGGGGCGGCCGCCACCAAAGCGATGCCGGCGGCGATCAGCAGCAGGCCCGTCGTCGTGCCCTTGTTGTCGCTGACGGCGTGCCGGTCCCGCAGCCTTCCGATCCACGGCTGGGTGAGCACCGAGCCCAGCGCCACGACGCTCACCGCCGCCGTGCCGGCGAATGCGTCCAGCCCGTGGCGCGTGGCCAGCGCCGGGAGGAAGCCGACGGCGGCACCCAGCGCACCCGTCGAAGCGGCAAGCACCAGCGTCGGGACCAGGAAACGGCGCTCGCCCACCTGCCGGGCCAGGTCCATCACGGTGTACCGCTTGCGCGGCAGCGGCGCCAGGTGCGGCACCGACACCAGCACCCAGACGGCCGTGGCGGCCGCCAGCGCGGACAGCGTGCCAAACAGCAGGGGGAACCCGGCGGCCAGGATCAGGCCGGCGCCCAGCGGCGGGCCAATGATGTAGCCAAGGCTCTTCCAGGACCCGTACCGGCCAAAGTAGGTCCCGGCCTTTCCGCCGCGGGCCATCCTTGCCACCATGGCGGACGACGACGGCGAGAAGGCCGACGCTGCGGCCCCCTGTCCCAGCCGGGCCAGGGCCAGGATGAACGGGTCGGCGGCGCCGAGGCCAATCAGCGACAGTGCCGCGAAGGCGAACAGGCCGCCGACGATGACAGGTTTGGCGCCGATGCGGTCGCTGAGGGCGCCGAAGACCGGCTTGAGGAACACCTCCGCCACGTCGTATAGGGCCAGCAGGATGCCGAGGTTCAGCAGGGTCAGGCCGATGTTTTCGCTCTGCGCGCCCAGCCCCGCCGCGATGCTGTGGGCGCCGAAAGCCGTGACGAAGCCCGCCGCATACAGCGGTGCCGTCGACGAGCGGGTGGCCTGCGCGCCTGGCACGGATCTGTCGGGGGTCATAGCTGGGACTTTAGTACCTTCACAAAGTTGTGAAAACTTCTAAGACTTGGACCATGAATACCGTTGTCCAAACAGTGGGGTTGCACAAACACTTCGGCCACGTCCGGGCCCTCGACGGGTTGGACCTGGAAGTCCAGCGCGGGGAGATCCACGGATTCCTTGGCCCGAACGGCGCGGGAAAGTCCACCACCCTGCGCGTCCTCCTGGGCCTGGCGCGGGCAACCTCCGGCTCTGCCACCGTCCTGGGATACGAGCCCTGGACCCAGGCCGTGGAACTGCACCGCCGCCTGGCCTACGTGCCCGGCGACGTCCGGCTCTGGCCCAACCTCTCCGGCGGTGAAACCATCGACCTGCTCTCGCGGCTGCGCGGCGGCGCGGCGGACGGTGCCGCGTACCGCCGGCGGAAGGACCACCTGTGCCAGGTGTTCGACTTTGATCCGGCGAAGAAGGGCCGCGCCTACTCCAAGGGCAACCGGCAGAAGGTTGCGCTGATCGCCGCCCTCGCCACCGAAGCCGAGCTCTACCTGCTGGACGAGCCCACCAGCGGCCTTGACCCGCTCATGGAGGAAGTGTTCCGCCGGGAGCTGCTCGCCGCCGTCGACCGCGGGGCCACCGTGCTGCTGTCCAGCCACATCCTCTCCGAGGTGGAGGTGCTGTGCCAGCGCGTGAGCATCATCCGGGCAGGCAGGATTGTCGACGGCGGCACGCTGGACTCGCTGCGGCACCTCACCAGGTCGGAAGTTTCCTTCGCCGCGGACGGGCTGGACCCGGAGGCCCTGGCCCGGCTGGGTGCGGTGCATGACCTGGCGCTCGACGCCGGACGGGTCCGGTTCAGCGCGGACTCGGACCGGATCGCAGAGGTCCTTCCCGCCCTGGGCGCCCTGGGCGCCCTGGGCGTGCAAGGCTTGACGATCGTCCCGCCGTCCCTGGAAGAGCTCTTCCTGCGGCACTACGGGGATACCTCCCTGGGCGCTGAAACCGGGGCCGAAACGCCTTCCGAATCCACCCACGGCTCCCGGCGGCACCTGCTGGGCGCCAGGGGGCGGAGCTGACATGGGCGTCCTCCTGGTCCTCTGGGGCCAGCGGATCCGCCGGGACCGCTGGCAGCTGCTGAGCTGGGTGGTGGCTATCGGTGCGTTTGCCATGTTCGCGGCCGCCGCCGTCACCCAGACCTACGGCAACGTGGCGAGCCGGACCGAGATCCTGCAGGTGGCCATTGCCACGCCCGCCATCCTGATGCTGCGCGGCCTGCCCCGGGGCGCAGACCAGGGCGCCTTCACGTTCTTCCTGATCTACGCGTTCATCGCCCTGCTGGCAGGCCTGATGAGCACCTTCCTGGCGGTACGCCACTCCCGGGCCGACGAGGAAAGCGGCGGCGCGGAAATGGTGGCCGCCACACCTGCCGGACGGCTGCTGCCCAACACCGCCACCCTGCTGCACGGCATCACATCCAACATCCTGGTGGCGCTCGCAGTCTTTGCCGGGTTCATGTCGCAGGGCCTGGAGCCCCAGGGTTCCCTGCTCGCCGGCGCCGCGACGGGCGCCGTCGGCCTCGCTTTCCTGGGCGTGGGGCTGCTGGTGGCCCAGTTCATGGGGACCTCACGCGGAGCGAACGGCGTCTCCGCCGCGCTGGTGGTCCTGGCCTACGTCCTGCGCGGGATCGGGGACGCCACGGGGACGCCCGGCGCCAGCGGGACCACGATGACCGAAGGGGCGGCCAGCTGGTTCTCACCCATCGGCTGGGGCCAGCAGACCTTTGCGTACTCGGGCAACCGTGGCTGGCCGTTGCTGCTGCCGGTGGGGCTGGGCGCAGGCTGCCTCGCGGGGGCGTGGCTCCTCTTGGGCACGCGCGACAGCGGAGCCAGCGTCTGGGAAGCGCTGCCGGGACGGGCAGCCGCCCGGCGGGGCCTGAGCGGTCCCGTGGCCCTTGCCCTGCGGCTGCAGGCGGGATCCATCATCGGTTGGGGCTTCAGCGGCCTGGCCCTGGGCCTGCTGGCGGGGTCGCTCGGAAAGGCGATTGCCGCCGTCGACACGCCGGACACCAACATCACGGCGATGCTGCGCGCGATGCTCCAGTCGCAGGGAACCTCACTCACCCAGCTCATGGTGTCGGTGCTGTTCTCCATGGCCGGGGTCCTGGCTGCCGCGTGCGCCCTGCAGGCGGTGATCAGGCTGCGGCAGGAGGAAGCGGCAGGGACCGCTGAACTCCTGCTGTCCGCCCCGGTGGGACGGGTCCGGTGGCTGGCCGGCTACCTGCTGCTCGGCGGGGCTGCCGTGGTGCTGGTGGTGGGCCTGGCCGGAGTGGGCGCGTGGGCCACTCTCACCGGCACCGGCGATGAATCCATGCCTGCCGACGCCCTCTGGCAGACCGCCGCCGCCCAGCTGCCGGCGGCACTGATCTACCTGTCGGTTCCGGCACTGGTGTTTGTCCTGTGGCCCGCCGCCACCATCGCCGCCAGCTGGGCCTTGCTGGCCCTTGGGGTGATGCTGGGAATCTTCGGGGCCATGCTGGGCATTGACCAAAGCCTGCGCGACCTCTCGCCGTTCGCCCACACACCAGTGCCCCGCGGCGACGCGACGGACTGGAGCGGAGCATGGTGGATGCTGTTGATTTCCGCCATTGCCGCCGCGCTGGCCGTTGCGGTGATGCGGCGGCGGGAGGTGGGTTCGGCATGAGCGCCGGCCCTGAGGTGGCAGCTGCCAGGGACACGCTGGCCACCGCGGCGTCCACCGCCGCCGCGGCCGAACGGACTGCGGCCGCGTTCGCCGCAGCAGGGTTCCCCAAGATGCCCGCCAGGACGCTGCTGGCGCTGGTGTCCTCCGAGCAGGGGAGCCTCACGGCCGCCGAACTCGCGGACCGGCTGGGCGCCAGCGCCGCCGCGGTTTCCGGCGCCGTCCGGTACCTGCAGACCGTGGGCTTTGTGCACCGGATCTCGCAGCCCGGCAGCCGCCGCGACCTCTATGCCCTGCACGAGGACGAGTGGTACGTGGTGTCCATGCGCAACAGTCCCGTCTACGAGAAGCTCGCGGCACTGACCGATGCGACAGCGGAAACACTCCCGGAGGGCTCCCCGGCACGCGCCAGGGTGGCCGAGATGGCCAGGTTCTACCGCTTCCTGAAAGCGCGGATGCCGGCACTTTTGGACGAATGGGAGCGCGAGCGGGAGGGGGAGCGGTGACCATCATCGACAACGCCGTCTACGTGAACGGGCTGCGCACCGAGGACCCGGAAGACCTTGACGAGACGTACTTCCTGCTCCGCCAGCGCGAGGGGATGGCGTGGATCGGCCTCTACCGGCCGGACGCGGAAGAACTGCAGTCCGTGGGCGAGGAATTCGACCTCAACGCCCTGGCCATCGAGGACGCGCTCGCCGGCCACCAGCGGGCCAAGCTGGAGCATTACGGGGAGTGCCTGTTCCTGGTCCTCCGGCCGGCCCGGTACCGGGATGACGTCGAGAAGGTGGACTTCGGCGAGATCCACGTCTTTGTCGGCGATGAGTACGTGGTCACCGTCCGGCATGCCGAGTCGCCGGACCTGGCCAAGGTCCGCCGGCGCATGGAGGCCATGCCGGAGTTCCTGGCTCTGGGACCCGATGCCGTGCTCTACGGCATCCTGGACCAGGTGGTGGACGAATACGAGCCCGTAGTGGCCGGCCTGGAAAACGACATTGACGAAATCGAGGACGACCTCTTCGGCGCAGACCCCGATGTGTCCCGCAGGATCTACGAGTTGTCCCGCCAGGTCATCACCTTCCAGCGGGCCACGAGTCCCCTCGCGGGAATCCTGCAGGCCCTCATGGCCGGAACCCCGGACCGCGATCAGGCCACCGAACTCAGGGACCATTACCGGGACGTCCTGGACCACGTCATCCGGCTCAACGAACGGGTGGCTTCGTTCCGCGCCTTGCTCCAGAACGCGCTCGCCGTCAACGCCGCCCTGGTGGCGCAGCGGCAAAATGACGAGATGCAGCGCATGACCGAGTCCAGCTTTGAACAGAACGAGCAGGTCAAGCGCATCTCCTCCTGGGCCGCCATCCTGTTCGCCCCCACCCTGGTGGCATCCATCTACGGCATGAATTTTGCCAACATGCCCGAGCTGGCCTGGACCTACGGCTACCCGTATGCGCTGGGCCTGATGGTGGCCATGGGCCTGGTCCTCTACCTGGCGTTCAAGCACAACAAGTGGATCTGAGCCGCCTTTCCTGAAACGGACTTCCCAGATTCATGCCCTACCATGGGCTACGAATCCTAAGCTTGCTTAGTAGTGGGGGGCTTGGCAGCCGATCGCGAGCGGAGAAGACCGGATGAGCAAGGCCGAAACCACCGTGCCACCCCACGTTGAGGGCACGGCCCCTGGCGCAGCACCCAGGTCCCTCCTGCGCCGTTTCAGTTCACTCCTCGGCCCCGGCCTGGTGACCGGTGCCGCGGACGATGACCCATCGGGGATTGCCACCTATGCAAAGGCCGGCGCCACCTTCTCCAACGGCATGCTGTGGACCGCGCCGGTGGTCCTGCCCATGATGATGGCGGTCCAGGAGATCTGCGACCGTACCGCGCTGGCTACCGGCGAAAGCCTGGGCAGGCTGGCCCGGCGCAAGTTCACCCGCCGCCCGCGGGTGGTGATCGCCGTGCTCATCATCGCCCTGCTGGTGGGCAACATCCTCAATGCCGCAGCGGACCTCATGGCAATCGGACAGGGCATGCAAATGCTTGGTGCCGGCCCTGACCACCTCTGGAGTGCTGTAGCGGGAATCGGGATTGCCGTGGCGCTCATCAGCGGTTCGTTTGCTTTCATTGCGAGGGTCTTCAAATGGCTGTGCCTCACCCTGCTGGCGTACGTCGCGGTGCTGTTCGTGGCCAACGTGGATTGGCCCGACGTCCTTGAAGGCATGCTGGGCATGAAGTTCAGTTTCGCCCCTGAATACCTTGGCCTGGTGGTCGCCGTGCTGGGCACCACCATCTCGCCGTACCTGTTCTTCTGGCAGAGCGCCCACCGGGTCCAGGAACTGCGGGCCGAGGACCACGGCGGTGACGAGGCCGTGGGCCTGAAGGACCGGCCGGACGCTGCCGCCGCCGCCCACACCCTCCGGAAGGCCCGGGCCGACGTCTTCATCGGCATGGTCTTCTCGGTCCTGGTGATGTTCTCCATCATGGCGGCCACGGCAGCAACCCTGGGCAGGGACGGCACCGAGGTGACTACGGCAGCCGACGTGGCCAAGGCGCTGGACCCTGTTGTGGGGCCGGCCGCCACCATCCTGTTCGCCGCCGGTTTCATCGGCACCGGCATCCTCGGCGTTCCGGTACTCGCAGCCTCCGGGGCAGCGGGGCTGGCCGGCCTGCTCGGCAGGGATTGGGGCCTGGACCTCAGCCCGCGGCGCGCCCCCTTGTTCTACACGCTGCTGGGGGTGGGCATTGTGGCCGGCGTCCTCATCAGCTTCTTCTCCTCCGACCCCATCGGACTCCTGGTCTTCAGCGCCACCGTCAACGGCATTGCCGCCGCCCCGTTTCTGGTGGTCACCATGCTGATCTCACGGGACAAAGCCATCATGGGCGAGTACCGCAACGGCAGGCTCGCAGCCACGCTGGGCTGGTTCACCGCCGCAGTCATGGTGGTGGCAGGCGCCGTGGGCGTCTGGACGACCCTCACCGGAGCGTAGCCCGACCGCCTCACGGTACTGCCGCCGTCGTACCCGCCCCTTTGAAACCCGTACCGCGACCCTACTGACCGATCCAACGGAAGGAACAACAGCATGGACCACAACGAAGCGCCGTTGCTGGACGCACTGGACAGCTATCACAAGTTGGACCGCTACGGCTTCACCCCGCCCGGCCACCGGCAGGGCCGCGGCGCGGATCCCCGCGTCCGGGACATCCTCGGGGCCGACACCTTCCGCGCGGACGTCCTCGCCTCGGCAGGGCTGGACGACCGCTCCTCTTCCGGCGGATACCTGAAGAAGGCAGAGCAGCTGATGGCTGATGCCGTGGGCGCCGACCAGGCCTTCTTCTCCACCTGCGGCAGCTCGTTGTCCGTAAAGGCAGCCGTCATTGCCGTGGCCGCCGGCAAAGGTGATTTGCTGGTCAGCCGCGATGCCCACAAATCCATCACGGCCGGACTGGTGTTCTCCGGTATCCAGCCGCGCTGGATCCGGCCGCGCTGGGACCCCAACCTGCATATCGCCCACCCGCCGTCACCCGCGGATGTGGAGGAGATGTGGGAACGCTACCCGGATGCGGCCGGCGCCCTGATCGTCAGCCCCACACCCTACGGCACCTGCGCGGACATCGCCGCCATCGCGAAGATCTGCCACGACCGCGGGAAGCCCCTGATCGTTGATGAGGCCTGGGGTGCACACCTGCCGTTCCACGCGGACCTGCCCACCTGGGCAATGAGCGCCGGAGCCGACGTCTGCGTGGTGTCGGTGCACAAGATGGGCGCCGGTTTTGAGCAGGGTTCCGTCTACCACGTCCAGGGGGACCTGGTGGACGCCGCGCACCTGTCCCAGTGCGCGGACCTGCTGATGACCACCAGCCCCAACGCCATCCTGTACTCGGCCATCGACGGCTGGCGCCGCCAGATGGTCCAGCACGGAACCGAACTCCTTGGCAACGCCCTGGGCCTGGCCAGGAGGCTGCGCAGCGACATCGAGGCGCTCCCCGGGATCCATGTGCTCGAGGACGAGCTCCTCGCCGAGGAATCCTCGCACGACCTGGACCGGCTGCAGATCCTCATGGACCTTTCGGGACTGGGGATCAGCGGCTACCAGGCGGCGGACTGGCTGCGGGAAAACTGCCGGATCGACATGGGGCTCAGCGACCACCGCCGCATCATGGCCACCATGTCCATGGCCGACGACGACGCCTCGGCGGAGCGGCTGCTGGCGGCGTTGCGGGCCCTTATCGACGCCGCCCCGTCACTTCCGGCCCCGCCGGAGGTTTCCGTGCCCTCGCCGTCGGACCTGGAACTGGAAACGGTTGCCCTTCCCCGGGACGCCTTCTTCGGTCCCCGCGAGGATGTGCCCGCCCGGGAAGCAGTGGGACGGGTCGCTGCCGAGCAAATCACGCCCTACCCGCCCGGCATCCCGGTGGTTGTTCCCGGCGAAAGGATCAACAAAGCCGTCATTGAGTACCTGGAATCGGGGCTAAAGGCCGGGATGGTCCTGCCCGATCCCGCCGACCCGTCGCTGGGCACCATCCGGGTGGTGCGGGAGTGACCGGGCCGCACCCGGCCTGCGGCGTACAGTAAACGGCATGCCCAACCCCGGTCTCCCGCCCGCTCCTGCCAACCCGCCCCAAGCAGTTCCCCCGCTGGCGGAACTGCTGGCCGGAGCACGCGTGGTCAGCCTGCCCATGCGGGTGAAGTTCCGCGGGATCATGCAGCGCGAATCCCTCCTGCTCCAGGGTCCCGCGGGCTGGGGCGAGTTCTGCCCGTTCCCGGAGTACGGCGACGCCGAAGCCTCCCGCTGGCTGGCTGCCGCCATCGAGGCGGGGTGGCAGGGTTTCCCGGCCCCGCTGCGGGCGACGGTTCCGGTCAATGCCACGGTCCCGGCCGTCCCCGCCCACCGGGTGCCGGACGTGCTGGCACGGTTCGGCCGGGTGGACGCCGTCAAGGTCAAGGTGGCCGAGCAGGGGCAGTCACTGGACGACGACGTTGCACGGCTTCACGCCGTCCGCGCCGCCTTGCCGGATGCTGCCGTCCGCGTGGATGCCAACGGCGGGTGGGATGTTCCAGGCGCCGTGGAGGCACTGACGCGGCTGGCGCCGGTGGGGCTCGAGTACGCAGAGCAGCCGGTGCCGTCCATCGAGGGCCTGGCCGAGGTCAGGACCCGGCTCCGAGACGCGGGAACTCCCGTGCTGATCGCCGCGGACGAGAGCGTCCGCAAGGAGACCGACCCCCTCCGCGTGGCCCGGGCCGGTGCGGCGGACCTGATCGTGGTCAAGGTGGCACCGCTTGGGGGAGTGCGGCGCGCCCTGGACATCGTGGCACAGGCCGGACTTCCCGCCGTCGTCAGTTCAGCTTTGGACACCTCGGTGGGCATCCGCGCCGGGCTGGCGCTGGCCGCCGCCCTGCCGGACCTGCCGTACGCCTGCGGCCTGGGCACCGTGTCGCTGTTCGAATCGGACATCACGCTGGACCCCTTGGTGGCCGACGACGGCGCCATCCGCCTCCGCGACGTGGCCCCCGACGCCGGGCTGCTGGAGCGGTTTGCAGCTTCCGCTGAGCGGCGGGACTGGTGGCTGGACCGGCTCCGCCGCGTCCACGCCCTCCTCACCCCATCGATTGCTCCATAACTGCCGTTTTCAAGCCCGAAAACGGCAGTTACTCAGCAGCCGATGAGGCGGTCGGCGGGACTTGGCCTTTTCGGAGCGCTGATCGTGCTGGTGCCGTACCGGGGACGCGAACGCTGGGCCTGGTACGCACTCTGGCTTTATCCGTTGTTTTGGGCGGCGCATCTCATAGGGAATCTCCCTCCGGGTTACGACCACGTCCACCAGGTGGTCTTCATCGCCCTTTCGCTCGCCGGGCTCCTGCTGCCGGTCCGCGCCTTCTTCCCGCCACGGAGCAGCCGATGAGGGATTGGGCAACGTTCCTGCAGGTCACGGGCGGTTAACCCTAACTTCATCAACTGGATGGGTTCCTGTAGGAAGCGGCTGGAAGGGTGGTCGGGCACCCCAGAGAGATTCCTTGGAAGGTTCCCCATGTCTGAAACCGCCCGCAAGTTCACCCTGCTGCCCATGCTCGGCCATACCAAGGGCAAGCGCAGCCCCGTCACGTGTGCGCTCAAGTGCGACAACGCCTGCGCCGGTGACGTCTGCAACACCAGCTCCAACAGCTACTTCCGCGACATCGCCTCCGCCACCATGTCCCGCCGCGCCGCCCTGAGCCTTGGCGCCGCCGGTGCGCTCGCCGTCGCCCTCGGTTCAGCCGTGAGCTCCGCCGAACCTGCCTCCGCCGCGGGCCTGTCCAAGGCCGCCAAGGAAGGCTTCGGCAACTCCAAGCTGCAGTTCACCGCCATCAAGCCGGTCGACAAGGCCGTCGACGCCTTTACCGTGCCGGAGGGCTTCACCTGGCAGCCGATCATCCGCTGGGGCGACCCGCTGTTCAGCGATTCCCCCGAGTTCGACCTGAACAACCAGACCGCCGCAGCCCAGGCCCGCCAGTTCGGCTACAACAACGACTACACGGACATCGTGGAAATCCCGGGCAGCAAGGGCCGCCGCGCTGTGCTGTTCACCAACCACGAGTACACCAACGAAAACATCATGGTGCCGGCTGGCTACGACCCCGTGGAAACCCGTGCCATCGGCCGCGCCGCGCACGGCCTGGCCGTGGTGGAGTTGGAGCGCAAGAACACCACCAAGCCGTGGAGCTACGTGAAGGGCGCGCCGCTGAACCGCCGCTACCTCTCGGACACCACCTACGAACTGACCGGCCCGGTTGCCGGCTCGGCGCTGGTGAAGACCGTGGCCGACCCGTCCGGCCGCGCCATCAAGGGCACGTTCGGCAACTGCTCCGGCGGCACCACCCCCTGGGGGACCATCCTCTCCGGCGAGGAAAACTTCAACGGCTACTTCGTCGCCGGCGGCACGTCAGCGGGCGACAAGCGCTACGGGCTCACCGCCAAGCCCACCGCACGCAAGTGGGAACTCGATGACCCCCGCTTCGACACCCGCAATGCCGGGTACGAGAACGAGGCCAACCGCTTCGGCTGGATCGTCGAAGTTGACCCGTTCGACCCCACCTCCACCCCCAAGAAGCGCTCCGCCATGGGCCGCTTCAAGCATGAGGGCGCGAACGTGATCGTGGCCGAGTCCGGCCACGTGGTGGCCTACATGGGCGACGACGAGAAGTTCGACTACCTTTACAAGTTCGTCTCGGCGGATAAGTACCGGGAGGGCGACCGCAGGCACAACATGAACCTGCTGTCCGAGGGCGACCTCTACGTTGCCAAGTTCACCGGCAACTCGCCCGCCGCGGAGATCACCGGGACGGGGGCGCTTCCCTCCGACGGCGCGTTCGACGGCACCGGCGAATGGCTGCCCCTGGTGGTCGGCGGAAAGTCGGCAGTCCCCGGCATGTCCGTCGAAGAGGTCCTGGTGTACACCCGCCTGGCCGCGGACAAGGTGGGCCCCACCAAGATGGACCGCTGCGAGGACGTCCAGCCCAGCCTGCACACCGGCAAGGTCTACGTGGTCTGCACCAACAACTCCGACCGCGGCACCGGCACCAAGGAAGGCGCCACGGAGGTCAACCCGCGCACGCAGAACCGCGACGGCCACATCGTGGAAATCACCGAAACCGGCGACCAGACCTCCACGAAGTTCAACTGGACCCTCCTGATGGTTTGCGGCGATCCGGCGCAGGGCGACGTCACCTACTTCTCCGGCTACCCGGCGGACAAGGTCTCGCCCATCTCCTGCCCGGACAATGTGGCCTTCGACTCCGTGGGCAACCTCTGGATCTCCACCGACGGCGCCCCCTCCGGCATCGGCTACAACGACGGCCTCTTCAAGGTCACCCTGGACGGCGCCGAGCGCGGCAAGGTGGAGCAGTTCCTTTCCGTTCCCCGCGACGCCGAAACCTGCGGCCCGGTCATCCACGATGACGAGCGCACCGTGTTCGTCTCCGTGCAGCACCCGGGCGAGGAAGGCACCTTCGAGGCGCCGCACTCGTTCTTCCCGGACTACGTCCCGGCAGGCACGACGCCGGCACCCGGCCAGGTGCGCGCGCCCCGTCCCTCAGTGGTCCAGGTGTTCCGCGGCTAACCCCTTCCAACCGGGGACGCGCCATCACCTTTGGGGGCTTTTCCGGCGACGCGCCATCACCTATGGCGGCTTTTCCGTCAACGCCCGCTCACCTTCTGCCCCTTCCGGCGGAATGGTGGGCGGGCGTTTCGGGCTTAAACGCTGCCCTACCCCGCTGCCGCGGAGGCACCCCCATGTGATGCTTGACACGTGTTAGGTCGGTCATCTACAGTTCCTAACACGTGTTAGGAAGGAAACGGACATGACCGGAGCCATAGACGGGCACCTGCGGGACATCACCCGCCGTACCGCCCTGGGTGCCCTCGGCGCGGGAATCATCGGAGCAACCGTGGCGTCGTGGCCGCGGCTCTCCGGAACGGACATTCCGGGCCGCGAAGACAACAGCCTCAGCATCGCCATCATGGGCACCGCCGCGGACGCTGCCGCCCGCCAGCGGGCCATCGACGCGTTCACCCGCCTCCACCCGGAAATCCGGGTCAAGGTCCAAGCCATCCAGGCCGTGGACTGGAAAGACTTCTTCACCAAAATCCTCACCATGGTGGCCGCGGGAACCCCGCCGGACGTGGTGTACGTGGCCACCGAGGGCGCGCAGCTGTTCGCGGAAAAGCTGGCCCACCCGCTGGACGAGTACATCCGCCGCGATGCCGCGGACATGCGCGAATTCTTCGACGACGTGCACCCCAGCCTGGTGGAAGCCTTCATGTACAAGGGCAGCCTGTACCAGCTCCCCATGGACTGGAATGCGGCCAACATGTACTACAACACGGCCGCGTTTGCGCAGGCAGGCCTGGACCGGCCGGCGGACGACTGGACCCACATCGATTTCCGCAACAGCCTCGCCGCGATGCGCAAGGCCCGGACCTCCGACTTCACGCCCTACTACTGGACCAACAGGCTCTTTGGCGGCGTGGTGCCGTGGCTCTATGCCAACGACACCAGCTTCCTCAAAGAGACCAGGTCCGCAGGCGGCGACTGGCTCTGGGACGGCTTCTACGCCAACGACCCCTCCCGCAGCCTCCGCTCCGGCGGCTACCAGTGGCTGGAACCGAACGCGAACGACGACCGGGTGTT
Source organism: Pseudarthrobacter sp. rb (assembly GCF_056389225.1). NCBI lineage: Bacteria > Bacillati > Actinomycetota > Actinomycetes > Micrococcales > Micrococcaceae > Pseudarthrobacter > Pseudarthrobacter sp. rb. The sequence continues at coordinate 122,913 of NZ_JBWJAR010000010.1, forward strand.
CGAGTCGTTCGACTACCTCCGCGGCCTGGTCAAGGACGGGCTGGGCGTCCGGCCGGAAGAAGGCGGGGGCAGTTCCCTGGTGGGCCTGTTCGCCTCCAACCGGATCGGAACCACGCCCGCCGGCGGCTACTGGGTGCAGGGCCTGCATGAGGCCGGCATGGGCGCCAACGACTTCGACGTCCAGTTCTTCCCGCGCTGGAAGACCCAGCGCCACCAGTTCGGCACCGCCGGCTACGCGATCATGAAGACCGCCAAGGACAAGGATGCCGCCTGGGAATGGATCAAGTTCAGCTCCAGCCGCGAGGCGATGGAGCTGATCTTCCCCAGCCCGATCACCACGCCGGCGCGCCGCTCCATGGTCAACGAACAGCTGTATGCCGGCAAGGGTCCCGCCCACTGGAAGGTCTTCTACGACACCCTGGACCGGTTCCCCACCACAGGCCCCATCCCGGCACCACCCCAGCAGGCCGCCGTCGAAACGGCCCTGATGAAGAACGTATCCCTTGCCGTCAGCGGGGACGAGCAGCAGCTCAAGCAGGCCCTCGCATCCATGCAGCGCGACCTTGAACTTGCCCTGAGGAGGCAGTCATGAGCACCACCACTCCGCCCCGCGAACGGCCCAGGCGGGCAGCCGGCCGGGCAAGTACGACGACGGCCCGCACCCACGCCGCCAGCGGCACCAGCGGTGCCTCGGGCTCCGGAGGCCGCACCACCGGCGCCAGGCACAACCAGCGCTGGCTGGCCTGGATCTTCCTGGCGCCCACCATCCTGGGCATGGGCCTGTTCACCCTGGTTCCCATCGTGGCCTCGGTTGTCCTGGCCTTCTTCCGCTGGGACATCATCTCGGCGCCAACCTTCGTGGGCTTCGACAACTTCTCGGAAGTGGTCCAGGACCCCACCGTGCGGGTGTCCTTCCTGAACACCATCGTGTTCGTGGTGGTGGCGGTGGCACTCCAGCTGGGACTCGCCCTGGCACTGGCGGTCATGGTGCAGGAGAAGATGCCGGCGTGGCTGCGGGTATTCTTCCGGTCCGCGTTCTTCTTCCCGCTGATCCTGTCCGCCGCCTCGGTGTCCATCTTCATGCGGTACCTCTTTAACGAACAGTTCGGCGTGGTCAACTGGTTCCTGTCCCTGGTGGGCATCCCCGCCGTGCCGTGGCTGACCACACCGGGCGGATCGGCCGCCGTCGTGATCCTGGTGTACGTCTGGCAGAACTTCGGCTTCTCCTTCCTCCTGTTCATCGGGGGCCTGGCCTCCATTCCCGTCGAGACATACGAGGCAGCCGCGATTGACGGCGCCACCGGCTGGCGCAAACACCTCCACGTGACGTTGCCGCTGCTGAGTCCCACCACGCTCGTTGCCTCGGTCATGGCCATCATCAGCGCCCTGCAGGTCTTCGACCAGCCCTACGTCCTGACCCGCGGCGGCCCCGGCGACTCCACCCGCACCGCCGTCATGGTCATCTTCGAATCGGCGTTCCAGCGGCTCGAATTCGGCCAGGCGTCCGCCATCGGCGTGCTGCTCACGCTGATCATCATGGCCATCACGGCCGCACAGTTCCGGCTCAGCAAACGATTCGTCTTCTACCAGTAAGGCCAGCCATGACAACCACCACTGACCACGGCCTGGCCGGACATTCCCCCCGGCTCTCCCAAGGCCTCCCCGTCACCACGCCCAACCGGAAGAAGTTCAACTGGAACTTCGCCGTCCGGACCCTCCTGCTGCTGCTCGCAGCCGCCCTCACGCTCGGACCTGTGCTCTGGACCCTGTCAACGTCGCTGCGGTCGCCGTCGGAATCGTTCAAGCTGCCGCCGTCGTTCATTCCCTGGAACCCGGACTTCACCTCCTACGGCGAAGTATTCAAGCAGCTGAATATCTTCCTGCTGGTCCTTAACAGCGCCCTGGTCACAGGCGTGATCGCGGTGGGCCAGATGGTCTCCGCCGCCCTGGCCGGCTACGCGTTCGCCCACCTGAAATTCCGTGGTCGCGGGGCGCTGTTCTCGATCGTGCTGGCCACCATGATGGTGCCCGTGCAGGTGACGATCGTCCCCGTCTTCATGCTGATCCGCGGCATGGGCCTGTCCGACACCCTGCTCGCGCTGATCCTGCCGGCCATCCCGACGGCGTTCGGCACATTCCTGATGCGCCAGTACTTCATGGGGCTGCCGGCCGAACTCGCCGAAGCCGCCTCGATCGACGGCGCCAGCCCTTGGCGGACATTCCGTTCGGTGTACGCGCCGCTGGCGATGCCCGGCATGGCGATCGTGGGAATCCTCGCGTTCAACTTCCACTGGAACGAGTTCTTCCGCCCGCTGATCCTCACCATTTCCGAACAGAACTTCACCCTCCCGCTGGGCCTCGTCTCACTGCAGGGCAACCTGGGCACCGGCAGCATTTCGGTGGTCCTGGCGGGCGTAGTCCTGTCCATGATCCCCGCGCTGGTGGTCTTCATCTTCGGCCAACGCGCCCTGCAGGACGGCCTCACAGCCGGAACCGGCAAGTAAACCCTTCCTCCCTCAAGCCCGAAAGGCCGTTCCATGACCTCCCCGGACCTCGCCGCCGTCCATCCCGGCACCGTCATCTTCGACGACGTTGCCGCCGCCCACCCCGACCCCGCCTTCCCCCGCTTCCACCCGCGCCCGGCGCAGGGCTGGATCAATGACCCCAACGGCGTCAGCTTCATCAACGGCCGGTACCACGTCTTCTTCCAGTACAACCCGGACTCGGCCCGGCACCACAGGATCGCCTGGGGACACGTGAGCTCAGTGGACCTGGTCCGCTGGGAGGAGCACCCCGTGGCGCTTCGCCCGCAGGATGGCGGCCCCGACGAGTACGGCTGCTGGACAGGGGTGGTGACGGACGACGACGGTGTTCCCACCGCTGCCTACTCCGGCGTCCGCGGCGACGGGGGCCACTCACAGGTGGTCATCGCCCGCGGCTCGGAGGACCTTGTCCACTGGGAGCAGGCAGGCCACGTTTCCGCCACCATGCCCGCCGACGGACTGGTGACCGCAGTCCGGGACCCGTTCATTTTCCGCTTCAACGGCAAGCGGTACGCCATGCAGGGCGCCGGACTGGCCAACGGGCACGCCGCCCTGCTGCTCTACACCGTGGACGATCTGACCGACTGGAAGTACCAGGGCATTTGGCTAACCTCGGAGAACCCGGTTGCCGCCACCTTCACGCCAGCGGAGATCTGGGAATGCCCGCAGCTGGTGCAGGTGCCCGACAACAATGCCCCTGCCGGGGGCAGCTGGCTGATGATGTTCTCGCTCTGGCTCGCCGGCGACTCACACGAACACGCCAACGGCGTGGGCCACCTGATCGGATCGCTGGCCGAAGACCCCGCCACAGGGCTGCCCGTCTTCACGCCGCGGACCGGCGGAAAGTCCGATCTCGGCCGCGACTTCTACGCCCCGCAGGTGGTGTCCCTGGCGGACCGGGCCCTGTTGTGGGGCTGGGCCAACGAAGGCCCGGGGCGGGACGGGCGCCGCGGCCGCAGCCAGTCAGAGATCGACGCCGCCGGGTGGGCCGGAGTCCTGACCTTCCCGCGCGAGCTGTCGATAGTCGGCGGTTCCCTTGCGGTCAGCCCTGCCCCGGAGGTCGATGCCTACCGCGGGGAGCTGCTCGCCGGCCAGGCATCCGGGACGGCGCCGTTGCCTGCCTTCGCCGAGGCCGTGGTCACCGCAGGAATGGGCGGTGCGGTGGAATTGCTTCTGGTGGGGAACGGAAGCCGGCAGGTGGTCTTCAGCGGCAGCGCCGACGCAGGGGAGGAGCTGCGGGTGTTCGTGGATGCCTCCCTGGTGGAGGTGTACCGTTCCGGGTCGGTGGCAACCACGCTGCGTGCTTACCCGGCTGCGGGGGAGGAGTGGCACCTAAGCCTTCCCGCAGGGGCAACGGCGGACGTCTGGAGCCTGGCCAGGCCCGCGTAACCCGCTCCAAACCGTCCGGTAGGTCCCGGCCGGCGGCGTGGTCAGCGTCCGGCCGGGACCGGGCCGGTGGATTCCCTGACCACCAGCCGGCAGGGAACCATCGTCTCCCTCGCGGTGCCGGAGACGGCGGCGGCAGCCGGGCCGCCGTCGTCGGACGTTCCCTCCGGTGCAGACCCCACCTCGGCGAGCAGTGACGCCATGGCTGCCGCCCCCATCTCCCGGAGCGGCAGGGCCATGGTGCTCAGCGCGGGGACCATGGCCTTCGCGATGCGGAATTCGTCGTCGTACCCCATGACGGACACATCCTGCGGGACGCTCAGGCCCAGGCGGTAGCAGGCCAGCACTACACCGATGGACAGACGGTCGTTGGCGCACAGGATGGCAGTGGGCCGGGCGGCCGGTTCCACGCCTTCGAGGAGTTTCATGGCACCGTGGAAACCGGCGTCGATGTCCCAGCCCACCTGGATGACGCGGTCCTCGTTGACGGGCATCCCCGCGCCGCTGAAGGCCGCACGGTAGCCCTCGATCCGGCGGGGCGCCGCGGGGGTCAGGGAGTCGCCGGCGAGGAATGCGATGTCCCGGTGGCCCAGGGACATCACGTGCTCTGCGGCTTCCCGGCCACCGCGCACTTCGTCAGGAATCACGGCCGGAAGCCCTGCCTCCGGACGGTCATCGAAGCAGTTGGCCAGGATCGACGGTACACGCGCCATGTTTGCGGGCACGTGCAGCGGCCGCAGGCCCACGGTCACGTACATCAGGCCATCCACCTGGCGGTCGAGCAGGGTTTCCACGGCGCTCTCATCGCGGGACTCGTCCAGCTCGGTGTCCATCACCACGGTCACGAAGCCGTGTTCCCGGGCCACCGCATCAGCGCCGGCAATGATGTTGCCGTCGAACGGGCTCGTGACCACCTGGTCGGACACGATGCCGATGACCCGCGATTGCTGGTTGCGCAGGCTCAGGGCGATCTTGTTGGGGGAGTAGTTGAGCGCTGCCGCCGCCTCCCGGATCCGTTGCTGGCTTTCGAGCGCAACGTTTCCGTCGCCGCGGCCGTTCAGCACCAGCGACACGGCACTGCGCGAAACGCCTGCCAGTTTGGCGACGTCGAGGGCGGTGGCCTTGCGCTTCATGGGCGGTCCTTCGCGTGCTGGAATCTCTTGCTTGGGTGAAGTTTACCTAACTCGTGTGAGCTTCCGCTCCCGTTCCGACGCCCCATCACCTCTAGCCCCCTTTCCGGGAACGCCCCATCACCTTTCGCCCCCTTCCCGGGAACGCCCCATCACCTCCCGGGGGCGCCGGGGCAGGAGGTGATGGGGCGTTTGACGATTCGGTGCAGGAGGTGATGGGGCGTATGGCGATTCGGGGCAGGAGGTGATGGGGCGTTGGAGGGTGGCAAACTGGGTTGGTGACTTCGTTGAACGAACCTGCCCCGGACACCCCCGGGCTGAGCAGCCCTGACGCCCCCGACGCTGAGCTGAGTGCGCTCGCTGCGGCGAGGATCGCCGTCGACGTCCTGCTCGACGGCGGCGTGCGGCACGTGGTGGTATCGCCGGGTTCGCGGTCGGCCCCCATGGCATACGCCCTCGCCGAAGCCTCCGCCGCGGGCCGGGTGGACCTGCTGGTCCGCATCGATGAGCGTTCCGCAGGCTTCACCGCGCTGGGCCTTGCCCTGTCCAGCGGCTCGCCCGCAGCCGTCCTCACCACGTCCGGAACCGCCGTCGGAAACCTGATGCCTGCGGTGATGGAAGCCAACCATGCCGCTGTCCCGCTGATCGTCCTTTCGGCAGACCGGCCCGGTGAGCTGCGCGGAACCGGGGCCAACCAGACCACGGTGCAGCCGGACCTCTTTGGCGAGCACGTCCGGTTCGCCGCCGATGTTCCCGCCGGCAGCAACCCCGAGCGGGCCATCCAGACCGGACTCTCCGCAGCAACCGGCGCATTCCCGGACCTTCCGCCGGGCCCGGTCCAGCTCAACCTCGCGTTCCGCGACCCGCTGGTTCCCGCCCCCGGGGACCGGCTGCCCGACGCCGTGGAGCGCCAGCGCTACCGGGTGGGATCCGAGCCCCTGGTCATGAACCTGCCGCCGGCGGCTGACACGCTGCCGGAACGGCGCACGGTGGTGCTGGCAGGGCACGACGCCGGCCCCGTGGCCGAAGCGTTCGCCCGCGCCCACAACCTGCCGCTGCTCGCCGAACCATCCTCCAACGCCCGCTTCGGCCCCAATGCCGTGGGCCCGTACCGGCTGCTGCTGGAGCACTTCAGGGCCGGTTCCGCGCAGCCCATCGAACGCGTGGTGTTGTTCGGCCGGCCCACGCTGTCCCGTCCGGTGGCCGCGCTGCTGGCCAGTGCCGACGTCGAATCTGCCCTGTACCAGCCTGTCCCGGTGGCCTGGTACGAGCCCGGGCGCCGCACCGAACTGCCGCTGGAAAACCTCGCGGACCTCGCCGGGTTCGCTGGCCGCGGCAGCTCCACCTGGCTGGACACGTGGCTGCTTGCCGGATCGGCCGCGCAGCACGCACTGGACCAGGTGGTGTCTGCCGACCCCGCTGCCACCGGCCCCTCGGTGGCCTCGCTGGTCTGGAAGCATTCGCGCGGCCAGCTGCTGCTCGGTTCCTCCAACGGCATCCGCGACGTGGACCTCGCCGGACTTCCCGCCGCGGATCCAGCCGCCACCGTGTACGCCAACCGGGGCCTGGCCGGCATCGACGGCACCATTTCCACCGCCACCGGCATCGCTTTGGGCGGCCGGCAGCAGACCACCGTCCTGCTGGGCGACGTGACCTTCCTGCACGACGCCGGTGGGCTCCTCCTCGGCGCCGGGGAAGAAGAGCCGGACCTGCGGATCGTGGTCCTGAACGACGCCGGCGGCGCCATCTTCAGCCTACTCGAGCACGGGGGAGTGGAGGAAGGCGGCCGCTACGGAGACGCCGTCGAGCGCCTCTTTGGCACCCCGCACTCGGTGGACATCGCGGCACTCGCGGCGGCGTACGGCGTCGGGCATTCCGTGGTCAGTACGACGGCGGGACTCGCCGAGGCGCTTGACCGGCCTGTGCAGGGACGCAGCATCGTGGAGGTCCGCACGGACCGCGGGGCGCTGCGCGAACTCCACGCCCGGATCAAGGAAGCAGTCTCCGCCGCCGTGGAGGCTGTGCTGTCGGGGCAGTAGCTGCCGACGCGCACAATCCGCTGTGACACGGAAATGCCCTGCCGCTACCGATATACCGGCAGCGACAGGGCATTTGCGTGTCGAAAGTGAGGAACCGCGTCAGAGCACGCGGCCCAGGAACTCCTTGGTGCGCGCATGCTGCGGGTTGGCGATGATCTCGCGGGGATCGCCCGACTCCACCACCACACCGCCGTCCATGAATGTCAGCGTGTCACCCACTTCACGGGCGAAGCCGATCTCGTGGGTCACCACGATCATGGTCATGCCGGACTTGGCCAGGTCCTTCATCACGTTCAGGACATCACCCACCAGCTCCGGGTCCAGTGCCGAGGTGGGTTCATCGAAGAGCATGAGCTCCGGCTCCATGGCCAGTGCCCGGGCGATGGCCACGCGCTGCTGCTGGCCGCCGGAAAGCTGGGATGGGTAGTGGCCGGCGCGGTCGCCCAGCCCCACCCGGTCCAGCAGTTCCAGTGCCCGCTTCTGGGCGGCAGCCTTGGACTGGCCCTTCACGTGCACCGGCGCTTCCATGACGTTCTGGAGCGCGGTCTTGTGCGGGAACAGGTTGAAGCGCTGGAACACCATCCCGATTTCACGGCGCTGGGCGGCGATCTCCTTGGTCTTGAGGTCATGGAGCCTGCCGTTGACCTCGCGGTAGCCGATCAGCTGGTCACCCACGGAGATCCGTCCGGCGCTGATGCTCTCCAGAAGGTTCACGCAGCGCAGCATGGTGGACTTGCCGGAACCAGACGGACCGATCACCACCGACACTTCGCCCTGGTTGACGGTCATGTCGATGCCCCGGAGTACATGGTGGTGCCCGTAGTACTTGTGGAGGCCCTCGATCTTGACCAGCGGCTTTTCTGCTGTGATCGTCATCGTGCACTCTCCTCGGGGAAGTCCGTCTTCATTGAGCGATGTGCATCAGCACCGGCGCCCGCGGCTTTGGCAGCTGCCGGGTTGACCGCTGCCGGGGCCGAATTGTCCACACCCCTGCCGTAGTACGCCTCAAGGTAGTGCTGCCCGACCATCAGGATGCTGGTGACCAGCAGGTACCAGAATGCCGCAACGATCAGGAGCGGGATAGGGAGGTAAATGCGGTTGGCCAGGGCGTTGGTGGCAAAGGTCAGGTCAAGGGTGAACGGGACGGCCAGGACCAGCGACGTGGTCTTCAGCATGCCAATCGTTTCGTTGCCCGTGGGCGGAACAATGATCCGCATGGCCTGCGGCAGGATGATCCGCCACATGATCTTGCCCTTGGACATGCCCAGCGCCTCGGCGGCTTCCTGCTGGCCCTTGTCCACGGACTTGAGGCCGGCCCGGAAAATCTCCGCGAGGTAGGCGGATTCGTTGAGGCCCAGGCCGAGGATCGCAGGGATCAGGCCTTTGCTGGGATCTGACAGCGCGTAGCTGAAGAGCTCCGGTCCAAACGGAATGCCCAGGGTAAAGGCCGGGTAGAGAACCGTCACCAGGCCCCAGAACACGAGCTGCGTGTAGACAGGCGTGCCACGGAAGAACCACACCCACACCCAGCTGGTCCAGCGGAACACCGGGTTGTCGGATTGCCGCATGACCGCCAGCAGGATGGCCAGGACAATGGCCAGCACCATGGAAGCAACCGTCAGCAGGAGGGTCCAGCCCACGCCCTGGACGACCTTCACATCCAGGATGTAGGTGCCCACAACGTCCCAGCGGAAGTTGGGGTTGGTGAACAGGCTCTGCAGGAATGCCGCCACCAGGAGAAGGATAATGACGGCGCTGACCCACCGGCCCGGGTGGCGCACCGGCACTGACTTGTTCAGGACCGGCGCGTCCCCGTGTTGATGGTGTTCCATGTGCACGCCTGACTTGTCGTCGGTAACGCGAAAACTCAAGACTTGACCGCCGGGTTGACCTCGGACTTGGTGATGGCGCCTTCAGAGTTGCCCCAGCCGTCCAGGATCTTCTTGTAGGAGCCGTCTTCCATCAGCTTGGTGACGGTCTTCTGGATGACCTCTGCCCAGGCGGTATCGGCCTTGGCCACGGCGATGCCCTGCGGAGCGGAGTCGTAGACGTCACCCAGCTTCTCCAGCTGGCCGTTGGTCTGGGTCAGGGCGTAGCCGATGATGGGGGAGTCGGCAGCCATGGCGTCGATGCTGCCGTTCACCAGGCGGGTGGTGACATCCGTCTGGTTCTTCAGGGTGACGATGTCGATGGGCTTCTTGCCGTCAGCAACGCACTTCTTGTTGCGGTCGGCCAAGTCCGGGTCCTCCTGGACGGTGCCGGTCTGCACACCGATGGACTTGCCGCACACGTCGTCCAGGGAGAACTTGTTGGGGTTGCCCTTCTTCACGGCCCAGGCAGTGCCTGCGTTGAAGTAGCTGACCATGTTCACTGCCCCCAGGCGCTCCGGGTTAATGGTGAACGAGGAGATGCCCAGATCGTACTTGGGGCCGAGGGCCGGGAGGATGCCGGTGAACTCTGCGGTCTGGACCTGGACCTTGAGTCCCAGGGTGGCGCCGATGGCCTTGGCGATGTCCACGTCGTAGCCGACAGGTGTCTGGCCGTCCGCACCGAGGAATTCGGCCGGGGCGTAGCTGGTGTCGGAGCCGACCGTGATGGTGCCCTTGGACTTGATGGCGTCCGGGACCATAGCGGCCAGGGCGTCGTCCTTCTTGACGGTGCTGGGATCAAAGCTGGCGCTGGCGCTGCCCGAAGAGGTGGCCGCGCTGGAGGGACCCGTTTCCGAGGCGTTGGTGCATGCTGAGAGGGCCAGGGCGCTGATGGCGATCATGGTGGCAGCGGTCAGCTTGGACGTGCCCAAGAGGGTACGGGGAGTCTGCATTTCTTACCTTTTGTTGCAGGGGCTATGAGGTACTAACGCGGCTTATAGTGTAACGCTCAACAAGAGAGGTACGTCACACGCAACTAAGTTTCACTATTGGATAACTGTAGCGGTGACAAAATCAAGCCTTCCAGAGCAGTAGTCGTCTGTCATCCCAGACTCCTTGCCCAGTTGGGGTGCGGAGGGCCCTCAGCTGCTGATGCCCAGGGACTCCAGCATCGGCCGGAACTTGGCCCAGGTCTCGGCCAGTTCGGCCTCCGGCTGCGAGCCGTCAACGATGCCACAGCCGGCATACAGCCGCACGGTCCCAGGGGACTCGATGACCGCCCCGCGCAGGGCGATGCCCCACTCGCCGTTGCCGGCTGCGTCCAGCCAGCCCACCGGCCCGGCGTACGGCCCGCGGTCCAGGTGCTCCAGCTTGCGGATCAGTTCACCGGCCACCAGTGTGGGCGTCCCGCAGACCGCGGCGGTGGGGTGCAGCGCGTTGATCAGGGCCAAACAGGTGGGCACGTGGCCTTCCACCTCGGTGAGCTCGGCCTTGACGTCGGAGGCCAGGTGCCAGACGTTGGGCAGTTCCAGGATGAAAGGTTCGTCATGGGCATTCATCGCCTCGGAGAAAGGTGCCAGCTGCTTGGTCAGCGACTGGATGGCGATCTCATGCTCATGCCGTTGCTTCTCGGAGCCGGCCAGGACGCGGGTGGCGTAGTCCATCGGCGGACCGTCCTCGCCGTGCGCGTCGCGGCGGTCCAGGGTGCCGGCCAGCACGCGGGCCTGGGCGGTGCGACCCTCCACCTGGATCAGCATCTCGGGTGTGGCCCCCACCAGGCCGTCCACGCCATAGGTCCAGCATTCGCGGTACCGTGCAGCCAGCTCCCGCAGCACGTCCGCGGCATGTACGCCGGAGGGAATAGTTGCCACGACGTCCCGTGCCAACACCAGCTTTTCCAGGGCGCCTGTGCGGATTTCGGCAACACCGGCGGCCACGGCCTCCATCCACGCTTCTTCGCTGAGGGAACCTGTGTGCAGCGTTGCGCCGGCAGCCAGCGGGAGGGGACGCACGACGGCGCCCCCCGCCTGGCCGGGCACGTCACCGACTGAAGCGTCCCCGGCTGAGTCCGCTGCCGGCGTCGTGCCTTCCGTGGCGGAGGCGGCGTGGGAACCGCCGTCCAGCCAGCGGTCCAGTGCGGCGAGGGCCGTCTCTTCGGTGAGCGGGCCGCCGTCGAACGTCAGCTGGGTAAGCCATGCCTGGTTGTCCCGCACGCCCACCACGATTTCCGGCACGATCAGCCGTGACCCGTGGGCTGACGCCTTGGAGAAAGCAAAGGAACCAAAAGCCACGGGACCGGTGCCTGGCAGCTCCACGGAATCCGCTACCTCAGCCTCCAGGACCAGGTGCCGCCACCAGATGTCCGCCTCAAGGAACCGGTCAGGGCCCGTGGAGGTGAACCGTGCAATCTCGCCAAAACCGGCCAGCCCGGCTTCGCGGCGGGTCCAGCAGAGGACATCGTCCCGGACCAGAAACGAAGGCAGTCCCCCGGGGAATGCTTTGCCATCCAGGGGGACCGTCAGGGTGCGGAACGTGCTCGTCATGATGAGACAACACTACTCCCGCGTACGCCGGGGCCTTCCCGGCGCCCGGACACCCTCCGAAGGAGCCCGGCATGGCTGGTCAGGACCGTCAGGAACATTTGAGACAATGTCATGGTGAACCGAGCATCCTTGGATAAGCGTCCGGACGAAGTAGCCACGATGTTTGACGACGTCGCACCGAAATACGACGTCGTCAACGATGTCCTCTCCATGGGGCAGACCCGCCGCTGGCGGAAGATCGTGGTGGACGCCATGGAAGTCTCCAAGGGCCAGCGGGTCCTGGACCTCGCGGCCGGAACCGGCACCTCCAGCGAACCGTATGCCGACGCCGGCATAGACGTTGTGGCCTGCGATTTCTCCCTGGGCATGCTCAAGGTGGGCAAGCGCCGCCGCCCTGACATCGACTTCATCGCCGGTGACGCCACCAACCTGCCGTTCGCCGACAACACGTTTGACGCCACCACCATCTCCTTCGGGCTGCGGAACGTGAACGAACCCAAGAAGGCGCTGCAGGAAATGCTGCGCGTCACCAAGCCCGGCGGCCGGCTGGTCATCGCCGAGTTCTCGCAGCCGGTGGTTCCGCTGTGGCGCACCATGTACACCGAATACCTCATGCGCGCCCTGCCGGCCATCGCCGTCAAGGTCGCCTCCAACCCGGACGCATACGTCTACCTCGCCGAATCCATCCGCGCCTGGCCCGACCAGGACCACCTGGCCGCATGGCTGCAGGAGAGCGGCTGGGAGAAGGTCACCTACCGCAACCTCACCGGCGGCATCGTGGCCGTGCACCGCGCGTTCAAGCCGGCTGATTCCTCGCCCGACGGCGCTGCTGCCGCCATCGCTGCGCACAAGGGCCCGGTGGCCAAGCTGCGCCGCAACACTGTCCGCTGACCTGTGAAGGTACTGATTGTCGGCGCCGGTCCGGCCGGATCCACCGCCGCGTACTACCTGGCCAAGGCCGGCCTCGAGGTCACAGTCCTGGAAAAGACCTCGTTTCCGCGCGAGAAGGTCTGCGGTGACGGGCTGACCCCGCGCGCCGTCCGCGAAATCCAGAAGCTCGGCCTGCCGCACCCGGAGAACGACGGCTGGCGCCGGAACAAGGGCCTGCGCCTGATCGCCGGCGGCCGCACCATCGAGCTGCCCTGGCCCGAGGTGTCCGACTTTCCGCAATACGGATTGATCCGCACGCGCCTGGGCTTCGACGAGGAACTGGCGCGGCACGCCGAGGCCGCCGGGGCCACCATCCTCGAGCGGCACAGCGTGACCGAAGCCCTCCGGGACGACGCCGGCCGGGTCACCGGTGTCCGCGCAGCGCTCCTGGACGCGTCGGGACGCAAGACGGGGGAGACGCGCGAGTTCAGTGCCGACGTCGTCCTCGCTGCCGACGGCAACTCCACGCGCACCGCCGTGTCCCTGGGGATCCAGAAGCGCGATGACCGCCCCCTGGGCGTCGCTGTCCGCACCTACTTCACCTCCCCGCGCACCGACGACGACTGGATGGAAGGCTGGCTGGAGCTCCCCGGCCGATACGGCAAGCTGTTGCCCGGCTACGGCTGGGTGTTCGGCGTCGGCGACGGCACGTCCAACGTGGGCCTGGGCATCCTGAACTCCTCCAAGGAGTTCGGCAAGCTCGACTACAAGCAGGTCCTCCGTGAATGGACCGCGGGGATGCCCGCCGACTGGGGCTTCACGCCGGAGAACCAGGTGGGCGAAATCCGCGGTGCCGCCCTGCCCATGGGGTTCAACCGCACCCCGCACTACTCGCCCGGCCTGCTCCTGCTGGGCGACGCCGGCGGCATGGTCTCGCCCTTCAACGGCGAGGGTATCTCCTACGCCATGGAGTCCGCGCGGTTCGCCGCCGAATTCATCATCGACGCCTCCTCACGCACGGCTGCTTCGGGCGGAACGTACGACGCCGATGCGCACCTTGCGCGGTACGCGGACTATGTGCGGAACCAGTGGGGATCGCACTTCACGCTTGGGCGGGCCTTCGCCGCGCTGATCGGGAAGCCGGCCGTCATGAAGCTCGCACTGCGCACCGGCATGCCCATCCCCGTGCTGATGCGGTTCGTGGTCCGGCTTCTGGCCAACCTCACAGACCCCGCCGCAAAGGGCTTCGAGGACCGGGTGATCCGCGTCCTGGAATCACTGGTTCCGGCCACATCCAATACCCCGTCAGCTCCGAACCAGCGGTATCCGCAACAAAAAGTTAGGGTTAACCCGTGACCAACTCCGCAGACCACAGCTGGACGCACGCCGGGCACGGCCTGCCGGACTCCGAACCCAGCCTCAACACCACCGCCATCGCCACGGGCCTCCAGCTGCCTGCAGGCTTTGCGGCCATCGCGGGGGACGCCGAGCTGGGCCCGGCCATCACCAACAACCTGGCCAAGGTGGAGAAGAAGCTCCGCGAAGCCATCGCCAACTCGGATCCCCTGGCTGACGCAACGTCGCGCCACCTGGTGGAAGCCGGCGGCAAGCGGATCCGTCCACTGCTGACCCTGCTGTGTGCCCACCTCGGTGACGCGTCCCTGCCCGCCGTGGTGCAGGCCGCCGTCGTGGTGGAACTGACGCACCTGGCAACCCTTTACCACGACGACGTCATGGACTCCGCGCCCTTCCGCCGCGGCGCTCCCACGGCTCACGAGGTGTGGGGCAACTCCGTCGCCGTCCTGACCGGTGACCTGATCTTTGCCCGTGCCTCGATCCTGGTCTCCGAGCTCGGCGGCCGCGCACTGGGCATCCAGGCGCGCACCTTTGAGCGGCTGTGCCTGGGCCAGCTGCACGAGACCGTCGGTCCGCGCCCGGACGAGGATCCGGTGGCGCACTACCTCTCCGTCATCGCCGACAAGACCGGATCGCTGGTTGCGGCCTCCGGCCAGTTCGGCGCCATCTTCTCCGGCGCCGACGAGGCCTACGAGGACGTCCTGGTGGAGTACGGCGAGAAGGTGGGCGTGGCCTTCCAGCTCGCCGATGACGTCATCGATGTCACCGGAGTGAAGGTCAAGTCCGGCAAGTCGCCGGGAACCGACCTGCGCGAAGGGGTACCCACCCTGCCGGTGCTGCTCCTGCGCAAGGCTGCCGCTGATGGCGACCAGTCCGCGGTCGACCTCCTGAAGCTGATCGACGGCGACCTGTCCTCGGACGAGGCGCTGGCTGCCGCCGTGGCCGGACTGCGCGAGCACCCTGTCACCGCCGAGTCCTGGGTGGTGGCGCGGCAATGGGCCAAGGAAGCCATTGAAGCGCTCGCTCCGCTGCCCGAGGGCGTGGTCAAGGAGTCACTGTCCAACTTCGCCCTGGCTGTGGTGGACCGCGCCAGCTGATTACTGTCCGTTAGGAGCCCGGGACCCTCTGGTTGATTTAGCCGCGAGGTGCCGGGCTTCTTCGTTGTGCCGGTCCGGCCGTGGCAGCCGGGCTTAACGGGATAGCCCCGGTCCTCAACAACCGAAGCTGCTGTGAACCGGGGCTATCTCTCCGTTCGCATCAGACCCGCCGGAGGCGTTTAGCGGATCCGTGAATAGCTTATGACAGATTTGTCATAACGCGCAAGTCCTCTGTAACTGTGTGTGTCAAAGAGTTTTCAGCCAGCTCCGCCGGCTGCCGTGGAAGAGTACTCGCTCAATTGCGTGATTTATAGCTGGACCGGCGGTTCCACACCCCTCAAGTACGCGGGACTGGATTCCTGCACAGCCAAAAAATCACGCAATCGCGTCAGCGACTGTGGGGCCGTTATTCACATGGCCAGAATCCTCTGCTTCGTCGAGGGCTGCGCACGGCCACGATGAGGGATGGACATCTGCGACTACCTGGCCAGGCGTGGGGGAGCAGCCCGCTCTCTCGAACTGCAAAGGGCCGGCTTCACGCGTACCCGTGTGGGACAGTCGGTGGCGCTGGGCCTCGTGATAAGAATCAGGCGCGGTGTCTATGCACTGCCGGGCGATGGACGGGTTGCAAGGGCTCTGACAGCCGGCGGGCGGCTCACGTGTTTGTCCGCCGCGCCCATCTACCAGCTGTGGACTCTGAACGACCCATCTGACCTGCACCTAAGCCGGAGTCACCCCACCCATACGTCCGGAGTCGTTGACCATGGCCGGCCCAAGCATTCGCGGCATCCCTGGCTGCCTGCGCTGGGGCTCGCGGATGTGCTTCTTCATGCGTTGCACTGCCTGCCGGAAATGGAGGCCCTGGTGATGGTGCAGTCGGCTGTGGGCGCCGGAGCCATTTCACTCGATTTCCTTTACGCGCGCTGCCAGGGACGCCGCAACGGGCGCGCCCGGTCGGTTTTGGACCTGGTGATTCCCCGCGCGGACTCCGTGCTGGAGGTACTCGCAAATGTCCATTTCGCGCGGGCCGGATTACGGGTTCGGCGGCATGTCTACATTGCCGGGGTTGGAGAGGTGGATTTCCTGGTCGAGGAGTGCCTGGTGGTGGAGACGGATGGCTCAACGCATTTCGAGCCGAAGTCCATCAAGCGGGACCAGCGGCGCAACAACCGGAGCATAGTTGGGGGCTACCTGGTGTTGCGCTACTACTATGAGGACGTTATCCACCGGCCCGAGGCCATGGTCGCGGAGGTTCAGGCGGTGCTGCGGGTGTGGCGGAGGCCGACGAACAGCGGGCTTGGCGACCTGTTTGCGTGACTTATGGGCTGTTAACCGGCGAGTGCCCCTGCAAACGCAGGGGCACAGCTCAAGGTCCGGTCCATAAGTGACGCATTTACGTCAACGGACGGCGGACGGGGAGGCTTACTCTTCCTCTTCGTCCTCGAACGCCCACTCGAACATGTCGAAGACGAACTCGGAGAAGGTGCCTTCCTCGGACTTCCACTGGCCGCGGGCATTGTTGCGGCGGTAGACGATGGGGTCCGGGACGCTGAGGTCGCCCACGCGGAAGCCCCAGGTGAACGCTTCCTCTTCGTCTTCGAGGAACATGAGGAAGCCTTCGTCGTCGACCTCGAGCTCTTCGGGGTCCCAGAAGTAGTGGTAGGCCTCCATGAGGTCCTCGCAGCCGCCCAGTGCAAGGTAGAACTCGCGCAGGACCAGGGGGATCTCGAATTGGTGCTCTGCGAGGGCCTTGTCCAGCTCCTCGGGCGTCAGGCCATCCGCTTCCTGCCATTCGTCCTCGAGATACTTTGGAACAAGCGCGCGGAACTTCTCGAGGAACATGTCAGTCATGCTCATATCCTAGCTAATCGCGGCGCTCCCAAAATGACATGGAAACCAACGTCACAGCCCTGAATCGCCTGCCCTCCGGTGCCACCCGCGGACGGCAAGCGGCGCCTGCCAGGAGCGCCGCCACGCCAGGATGCGGAACGTGAAGACCAGCGCCGCAATCCCGGCTGCTGTCAGCACGTTGAACACGCCAAGGACCCATAGCACTGCTGTCAGCGAGGACCCCACGAACGCGGGCAGCGCGTAAATGTCCTTTGGGTTGAACAGCTCGGGCACCTCGTTGGCCGTGATGTCCCGGAGCAGGCCGCCGCCCACCGCCGACGTCACCCCGAGCAGTACTGAGGCCACCGGGTTGAGACCGGTGGCCAGCGCCTTGATGGTGCCGGTCATGCAGAACAGGGCCAGGCCGGCGGCGTCGAACAGGGTCAACAGCGAGGTGTAGCGCTGGACGCTGGAGAACAGGAAGAACACCAGCACGGTGGCCAGCAGCGGTGGTGCCAGATACGCCGGGTTGGTGAAGGCCGCCGGAACTATGCCCAGGATGATGTCGCGGATGACGCCGCCGCCAAGCCCCACCAGGGAGGCCAGCAGCAGGGATCCCACAATGTCGATCTGCTTCCGTGCCGCCAGCAGCGAGCCCGATACCGCGAAGAAGAACACGCCCAGCAGGTCCAGCCACACCGGGGAGTTGTCAAAGGCGAATGTCATGGGGCGTCCCGGTATTTCAAAGAGGGCGGACAGGGCGGCTCCAACGTTACGCTAGCCCCTATGAACAGCCCCATCATGATCGCCTGTGCCCATGGGACGTCCAACACACAGGGGGCCGCGGAGGTCAACGCCCTGCGCGCCGCCATCGCGGAACTGCGCCCGGGCCTCGATGTCCGGGAAGCCTATGTGGACGTCCAGCAGCCGGATCTGGTGGATGTGGTGGCGGGCCTGCCGGAGGGGGAAGCTGCGGTGGTGGTGCCGCTCCTGCTGAGCGTTGGATACCACGTGAAGGTTGACATCGCCCGGGCCGTGAAGAGCCGGCCGGGCAGTGCCGCCGCAGCGCCGCTTGGCCCCGACCAGCGACTCGCGGCCCTGCTGGACCAGCGGCTCCGCGAGGCCGGCACCACCGACAATGACGTCATCGTCCTGGCCGCTGCGGGCTCATCCAACCCCAACGCCGCCGTGAGCGTCGAGGAGTTGCTGGGCCAGCTCCGGGCCTTGCGGTCCAACCGGATGGTGGCCGCCTACGGTGCCTCCGCCCAGCCTTCAGTGCCCGACGCCGTCGCCATGCTCCGCGAAGAGCTCGCCGGGGGTGCCGGGGCGGGGGAGTCCGCCGGAGCGGTCGACGTCGGCGGCCGGGTGGTGATTGCCTCGTATCTCCTGGCGCCGGGCTTCTTCCACGACCAGCTGGCGAAGGCGGGTGCCGACGTCGTGACCCGGCCCCTACTGCCGTCCCCGACACTCGCGGAGATCGCGCTCGACAGGTACGACGCCGCCGTCGCGGCCATTGACGGAACTCCCGCGGAAGCACCCGCGGCGGCCTCCGCCGAAGCCCCGGACAAGGCTCCCGCCGATGCACAGCAGGATGGGTTCTTCAAGGCCCTCCAGCGTTTCGTGACGAAATATTTCCCTAGGTGACTTAGCGTTTCCGGGCCTTTGTGACGGTATTCGGCGCCGCCCTACAGTCGATGCATGACTGATACAGCTCTAGCCGGAGCGTCGGCGGACCCCGCTGCCCCCAAGCGCCCCGCCCGCCCGTCCCGCCCCGCTGCGAAGCCGCATGGCCAGTGGAAAGTGGACGGCAAGACGCCGCTGAACGCCAACGAAACCTGGAAGCAGGAAGACGACGGCCTGAACGTCCGCGAGCGTATCGAGACCATCTACGCCAAGGAAGGCTTCGACGCCATCCCCGGCCAGGACCTGCACGGCCGTTTCCGCTGGTGGGGCCTGTACACCCAGCGCAAGCAGGGGATCGACGGCGGCAAGACCGCCACCTTGGAGCCGCACGAGCTCGAAGACAAGTACTTCATGCTGCGCGTGCGCATCGATGGCGGCGCCCTCACCACCGAGCAGCTGCGCGTCATCGGCCAGATCTCCGTGGACTTCGCCCGGGACTCCGCCGACCTCACCGACCGCCAGAACATCCAGCTGCACTGGATCCGGGTCGAAGACATCCCGGAGATCTGGAACCGACTGGAGTCCGTGGGCCTGTCCACCACCGAAGCCTGCGGCGACGTGCCCCGCGTCATCCTGGGCTCGCCCGTGGCCGGGATCGCCAAGGACGAAATCATCGACCCCACCCCGCTCATCGCCGAGCTGGGGGAGCGGTTCATCGGCAACCCGCTGCTGTCCAACCTGCCCCGCAAGTACAAGACCGCTATCACCGGCCACCCCAGCCAGGATGTGGTCCATGAGATCAACGACTGCGCGTTCGTGGGCATCGAACACCCGGAACTCGGCGCCGGCTACGACCTCTGGGTTGGCGGCGCGCTGTCCACCAACCCCATGCTGGGCAAGCGCCTCGGTGCGTTCGTGAAGCCGGACCAGGCCGCAGACGTGTGGCTGGGCGTCACCAGCATCTTCCGCGACTACGGCTACCGCCGCATGCGCACCAAGGCCCGCCTGAAGTTCCTGCTGGCCGACTGGGGCCCGGAGAAGTTCCGCCAGATCCTCGAGGACGAATACCTGGGCTACAAGCTGGCCGACGGCCCCGCCGCGCCCAAGCCCGCCACCCCGGGCGACCACGTGGGCGTGCACGAGCAGAAGGACGGCAAGTTCTTCATCGGTGCCACCCCGATCGCCGGCCGCCTTTCCGGGTCCGGCCTGGTCAAACTCGCGGACACCCTGGAGTCCCGCGGCTCCTACCGGCTGCGCACCACCCCGCACCAGAAAATCGTGGTCCTCGATGTGGAAAAGGACCAAGTGGAGCCGCTCATCGCCGAACTGGACGGTCTGGGCCTGTCCGCCCGCCCGTCCGTCTTCCGGCGCGGCACCATTGCCTGCACCGGCATCGAGTACTGCAAGCTGGCCATCGTAGAGACCAAGTACACGGCCGCTACCGCCGTCGCCGAACTCGAGCGCCGCCTGGCAGACCTCGCCGGCTCGGGCCAGCTGCCGCAGGCACTGTCGCTGCACATCAACGGCTGCCCCAACTCTTGCGCCCGCATCCAGACGGCGGACATCGGCCTGAAGGGCATGATGCTGCCAACGCCCGACGGCGACCCCTCCCCGGGTTTCCAGGTCCACCTGGGCGGCGGGCTGGCCAACAACGACCGCGAGGAAGCCGGGCTGGGACGCACCG
The DNA here is from genome assembly GCF_056389225.1 of Pseudarthrobacter sp. rb. Taxonomy (NCBI): domain Bacteria; kingdom Bacillati; phylum Actinomycetota; class Actinomycetes; order Micrococcales; family Micrococcaceae; genus Pseudarthrobacter; species Pseudarthrobacter sp. rb. Next base: position 142,882 of record NZ_JBWJAR010000010.1, read on the forward strand.
TCCGCGGCCTGAAGGTCTACGTCAACGACCTGCCCGACTACGTGGAGCGCGTCGTCCGGCGGTTCGTGGCCGACCGCGCCGAAGGCCAGACCTTCGCCGAATGGGCCCACGCAGCAGACGAGGAGGCACTGCAGTAATGGCAAAGCATCTCGCACCCGCACCCGCCAAGCGCCCTGTCGAAGAGCTCAAGGCCATTGCAGAAGCCGGCGCCGCTGAGCTCGGCTGGGAGGCCCCCGCCCGCGACGTGATCGCCTGGGTGGAGCGCAACTTCGACCTGCCCGCCGTCGCCGTCGCCTGCTCCATGGCCGACGCCGTCCTGCCGGCCCTGGTCGCTGACCAGATGCCCGGCGTCGACGTCCTGTTCCTGGAGACCGGCTACCACTTCCCGGAAACCTACGCTACGCGCGACGAGGTTGCCGCGAACCTCCGCGTCAACGTGGTGGACGTCCTCCCCGAGACCACCGTGGAACAGCAGGACCGGCTCCTGGGCAAGGACCTCTTCGCCCGGGACGCTGCCCAGTGCTGCGCCCTGCGCAAAGTGGCGCCGCTGCAGCGCACGCTCGCCGGCTACGAACTGTGGTTCACCGGCGTCCGCCGCGACGAAGCCCCCACCCGCACCAACACGCCGCTGGTCACCTGGGACGAAAAGAACGGCCTGGTCAAGGTCAACCCCATGGCAGCGTGGACGTTCGACCAGTTGGTCCAGTACTCGGACGACAACCTTTTGCCCGTCAACCCGCTGCTTTCCCAGGGTTACCCCTCCATTGGCTGCCAGCCCTGCACCCGCAAGGTGGCGCCCGGCGAAGATCCCCGAGCCGGCCGCTGGGCAGGATCCGACAAGACAGAATGCGGACTACACGTATGAGCACTTCACTTACCGAGGAGACCCAGGTGACCGAGGCCGGCGTCTCAACCCGACTGTCCAGCCTGGACACCCTTGAGTCCGAGGCCATCCACATCATCCGCGAGGTTGTCGCCGAGTTCGAGAAGCCTGCGCTGCTGTTCTCCGGCGGCAAGGACTCCGTGGTGATGCTGCACCTGGCCACCAAGGCGTTCTGGCCCGGCAAGGTGCCGTTCCCCGTGCTGCACGTGGACACCGGGCACAACTTCCCGGAGGTCATCGACTTCCGCGACCGGACCGTTGAGCGGCTGGGCCTGAAGCTTGTCGTCGGTTCCGTGCAGGAGTTCATCGACCGCGGCGAATTGGCCGAGCGTGCCGACGGAACCCGCAACCCGCTGCAGACCGTGCCGCTGCTGGACGCCATCCAGCAGAACAAATTCGACGCCGTCTTCGGTGGCGGCCGCCGCGACGAGGACAAGGCCCGCGCCAAGGAGCGCATCCTGAGCCTTCGCGACGAGTTCGGCCAGTGGGACCCCCGCAACCAGCGCCCCGAGCTGTGGAACCTCTATAACGGCCGCCACACCGTGGGCCAGCACGTCCGTGCGTTCCCCATCAGCAACTGGACCGAACTGGACATCTGGCGCTACATCGAGCGCGAGAACATCGAACTGCCCGGCCTGTACTACGCCCACGAACGCGAAGTCTTCGCCCGCGACGGCATGTGGCGCGCAGTGGGCGAAGTGTCCCAGCCGCGCCCCGATGAGGAAGTTATCACCAAGACCGTCCGCTACCGCACCGTAGGGGACATGTCCTGCACCGGTGCCGTGGAGTCCAACGCGTACACGGTGTCCGACGTCGTGGTCGAAGTCGCCGCCTCCACCCTGACCGAACGTGGCGCCACCCGCGCAGATGACCGCATCTCCGAGGCCGCCATGGAAGACCGCAAGAAGGACGGGTACTTCTAATGACCACCGAAGCAGTTCTCCCGGCGGACCTGGAAACGGCCCTGCCCACCACCCTCTTCCGCTTTGCCACGGCAGGATCGGTCGACGACGGAAAGTCCACTTTGGTGGGCCGCCTCCTGCACGATTCGAAGGCAATCCTGGCTGACCAGCTCGACGCCGTGGCCCGTACCTCCGCGGACCGCGGGTTCGGCGGCGACAAGGGCGGCATCGACCTGGCCCTGCTGACTGACGGCCTGCGTGCAGAGCGCGAACAGGGCATCACCATCGACGTGGCCTACCGCTACTTCGCCACCGACCAGCGCAGCTTCATCCTGGCCGACTGCCCCGGGCACGTCCAGTACACCAAGAACACGGTGACGGGCGCGTCCACTGCGGATGCCGTCGTCGTCCTCATTGACGCCCGCAAGGGTGTCCTGGAGCAGACCCGCCGGCACCTGTCCGTGCTGCAGCTGCTGCGTGTGGCCCACGTGATCGTGGCCGTGAACAAGATCGACCTGGTGGACTTCAGCGATTCGGTGTTCCGCGACATCGAAGCCGACGTGCAGCAGGTGGGCCGGGAACTGGGCCTGGGCTCCGACGGAATCAGCGACCTGCTGGTGATCCCCGTCTCCGCACTCGACGGCGACAACGTGGTGGAGCGCTCTGAGCGCACCCCGTGGTACACCGGCCCCGCGCTGCTGGAGGTCCTCGAAACCCTCCCCGCCGCCGATGAGCTCGAGAGCCACCTGGAAAGCTTCCGCTTCCCCGTGCAGCTGGTCATCCGGCCGCAGGGCGCGCTGGCTCCCGACGCCGTCGCCGCCGGGCTGGATGTAGAGGCCTACCGCGACTACCGCGCGTATGCCGGCCAGATCACGGAAGGTTCGGTGAAGGTGGGTGACCAGGTGTCCGTGCTGACGCCGGGCCAGTCGCCGCGGACCACTACCGTGGTGGGCATCGACTTCGCCGGCTCCTCCCTGCAGGAAGCCGCCGCCCCGCAGTCCGTGGCCATCCGGCTGGCGGACGAGTTCGACGTCGCCCGCGGTGACACCATCGCCGCCGCCGGCACGGTCCGCGAAGCCTCCGCCGACCTCTACGCCGCCCTGTGCTGGCTGTCCCCGAAGCCGCTCCGCGAGGGCCAGAAGGTCCTGGTCAAGCACGGCACCCGCACCGTCCAGGCGATGGTCCGCAGCGTCTCCGGCAAGCTGGACCTGGCCACCTTCAAGCTCGAAGGTGCCTCCAGCCTGGAGCTTAACGACATCGGGCACGCGCAGCTCCGCCTCGCCGCCCCGTTGCCGTTGGAGAACTACCTGCACCACCGCCGCACCGGCGCGTTCCTGGTGATCGATCCGCTCGACGGCAACACCCTGGCCGCGGGCCTGGTCAAGGACCACCCGGGCGACCACGAGGACGAGCGCTACAGCATCTAGGTCCGCCCACATCGCTGGAACCCTGCGGGGCCGCCGGATCGGTACGGCGGCCCCGCAGTGTTTCCGGCGATTTCGAGGGCCTGCGGTTACCCGCACGTTTACCACAAAGGCTGCCCCTGAACCTTTCGTGGCCGCAGGCGGCATGGGAAGCTCAGGCATTGCTTCATTGCCTGCGACTGCAGGCCATGGCCGGTTACGTTAGGAGGCAGAATGCCAGCCAACCAGGAGTGGTACGCAAGGGGGAGCGAGCTCGTCAGGAGGGACTCGCGCGAATGGAACATTGCGCGCCGCCGGGCGCGGTTGCTGGTACTACTGCCCATCATCGTGTCCGTCGCTGTGGCGGCGACTGTTCCCTTCAAGGAGTTCTACCTCTGGCTTGTCGACGAGGACCACCCGATCGAGTGGCTCCAGTTTGCGTTCCTTGTCGCTGCGGTGGTTTTCCTGGCACTGCTCAGCGTCCGCCTGCTGCGGAGACGGCAAGTGGGCATGGCATTGCTTTACGGCGTGGTGGCACTTGGCGTTGTGTTCCTCGCTGGCGAGGAGATTTCGTGGGGCCAGCGCATCTTCGGGTGGGGCACCCCCGAAGAGCTGCAAGAGGTCAACCGCCAGGGTGAGACAAATCTGCACAACCTCCGGGGGGTGCAGGTACTGGTCCCGTATGCCATGCTCATGGCAAGCATGTATGGAACATGCGTTCCGCTTTGGGCGGCGTTCCGCAAACGGTTGAAGCACTCCACATACAGCCATCTGCTTGTTCCCCCGCTCTGCCTCGTGCCGGCCTTTGGGTTGGCTGCGGCTTACCGCCTCTTCCGGTTGGTAATTTGGCCTACCCCCACCTTCGTCATCTCCGAGTACGGCGAGGTCATGGAATTGACCTTGTACTTTGGGCTGGCGATGTTCTGCTGGTTCAACCTGCGCAACATGTCCCAGCCGCGGCCGCGGCTGGGACTGGGTGTCCAGGATCAACGCCAGCCAGCGCACCGCAGGGTGTAAAGCACCTTCCCGCACCAAGCCGTTTCCCTAACCGTGGCTTGTTCGCGCAGCATGGCCTTCAGGGCTGTGTTTCACGAACAAGCCGCGGTTTTGCCGTCTCGTATGGTTGTGGGAGGAGGCGGCAATGGAAACCATCAGCCCGAAGCTTCTCAACTGGGCGTCCATCCTGGATGACAAAACCCGCGCGCAGGCCGTGATGACGGCGGCCCTGCCGTTCATCTACCCCCACCTGGCGCTGATGCCGGACGCGCACCTGGGCAAGGGAGCCACCGTGGGATCCGTCATCCCCACCCTGCGCGCCATCATCCCGGCGGCCGTAGGCGTGGACATCGGCTGCGGCATGATCGCGGTGCGCACCCAGTACTCCGTGAAGGACCTGCCGAAGGACCGGAAGCGCCTCCGGGAGGACATCGAGCGGATCATCCCGCTGTCCGCCGGGCACAACAACAGGAGCGTCCTGCCCACGGCGGAGCCGCGGATCGCCGAGCTCAACCGGCGGGCCGCGAAAGCCGGGTTCAACCCCGCCCAATACGTTCCCAAGTGGGAGCTGCAGCTGGGGTCTCTGGGCTCCGGGAACCACTTCATCGAAATCTCCGCAGACGAGGACGACGGCGTGTGGCTCTTCCTGCATTCGGGCTCGCGGGGCGTCGGCAACAGGATCGCCCAGCACCACATCGGGGTGGCCCAGCACGTGAGCCGCAAGAACCAGATCTACCTGCCGGATCCTGACCTGGCGTACCTGGACGAGGGCACGCCGCAGTTTGAGCGCTATATCGCAGAACTCCGGTGGGCCCAGCACTTCGCTCTGCTGAACCGGGAGGAAATGATGGACCGGGTGGCTGCCCAGTTCAGCCGCTGGGTGGGAGGCAAGGTGCGCGAGCTTGAGCGGATCAACTGCCACCACAACTTCACAGAGCAGGAGTCGCACTACGGCAAGCCGGTCTGGGTGTCCCGCAAGGGTGCCATCAAAGCCGCGCACGGCGATCCCGGATTGATCCCCGGATCCATGGGGACGGCGTCGTATGTGGTGGAAGGCCGGGGCAACCCGGCGTCGCTGAACTCGTCCCCGCACGGGGCAGGGCGGGAATACTCACGCAACGCAGCCCGCAAGGCCTTCACCCTGGAGGAACTGAAGCGGGCCATGAAGGGCATTGAGTTCCGGGCTTCGGAAGCCTTCATCGACGAGATCCCGGCCGCGTACAAGCCGATCGACCAGGTCATGCAGGACGCCGCGGACTTGGTGACGGTGCGGCACAAGCTGCGGCAGTTGGTCAACGTCAAAGGCAACTGAAAGACCGCTCTACCCTATTTACAGGACGGGGGTTCCAGACAGGATCTATCTCTTGACCCGTGTTTTGGGCAGGGGAATAATCCAGAAAAAGCGGCTCAAAACTTAGTGCCGCGGGTTTTTGCCACACCGCTTTTCAACCGCCGTTCCAGCATTCATGAGCCACCACCAGTTGCGACTTCGGGTCGCATGGCAGATACAACCAATCCCCAGGGCCGGTGTGCTGGTTCGGCGGGCTCCCCTCCAGGGAGAAGTCAAGATGTGGAAATTCAGGGCTATAGCAGCCTCTTTATCTGTCCTGGCATTGATGGTCCTGGCCTCATTGTTGGGAGTCGGCGGTATCCTGTCCGCAACTGCGGTGAGCAGCACACTCACCGTGACAGCCGCTGCTGACACGTACCTTTCCACGGCTTCGCCGGACACCAATTTTGGTACTGCCACCACATTGGCAGTTTCCGGAACCCAGTATCACGTCTTGCTCCGCTTCAACGTATCCATCCCCGCTGGCGGAACCATCACTGCTGCCAACTTGCGGGTCTACTCCAAACGGACCCTTAACGGCAGCGTGGTTGTCCATCCCGGCGAAGCTTCTTGGGATGAAGCAACTGTGTCCTACGCGACCCGGCCCCTCTGGCACCCGGAAGAACTTGCACGCACTGCAGCATTGCGGTCAAACAAATATGCGACGGCGGCACTGCCGGTGTCGTCAGTTCCAGCTTCGGGCAGCGTAGGTTTTGAGCTCACCATGGCCCCGGACGTACAGGGCTCCCTGTCGTCGCGCGAGACGTCCAACCCTCCTCAACTGGTCATCACCTTTTCGACTGCCTCCCCTTCCGCGACGGCTACTCCGACCAGCTCGCCTAGCCCGACCGCTACTCCGACGGTGACAGCGACAGCGTCGCCGAGCCCCACAGCTACGGCCACGGGAACGGCTTCGCCAAGCCCTACAGCTACTTCGACTCCATCGTCGCCCTTAGGCGTTCTGCCGAGCGCCGAAACCGTCGGTTTCTCCGGCTCGGGTGATGTCTCGGATGACTCTGCCATATGGGTCAATGACCAGGCGCCTAACAGCAGTGCGGTCATTGCCGACAACAAAGCCAGTTCGGGCGGTGGCATCGGAGTCTTCGGGATGGACGGAAAGCTGATTCAGTACCGCAATGACGGCATGATCGGAAACGTGGATTTGCGTACCGGCTTCTCCCTCGGCGGAAGGTCCGTTGTCCTCGTCGGGGCCAACAACCGGACAAACAACACTCTCGTTCTGTACACGTTGGACACCACAGCCAGGACTCTCTCGCCAGTGGCAGCGCGTTCAATTGCAACAGTGTCGCCCAATTACGGCTTCTGCATGTATCACAGCAGTCTGAGTGGAAAGTTCTACGGTTTTGTGACGCCATACTCGTCAGGGACTGCGCAGGAGTTTGAACTGAAGGACAACGGCGCGGGCCTTGTGGCCGCGGCCCTTGTCCGCACCATCGCTATCGCCAGCACGACCGAGAGCTGCGTTGCTGACGATGAACTCGGATACGTCTATTTCGGTGAGGAAGATGTCGCCATCTGGAAGTACGGTGCTGAACCGGGTGCCGGGGAATCCCGGGTGGCCGTTGACACAGCAGGTGGTGGCCACCTGGTGGCCGACATTGAGGGCATGAGCATCGAATATGGTTCCAGTGGGGCTGGGCATTTGTTTGTGTCCAGTCAGGGCGACTCGACGATCTGCGCATACGACAGGGCTGGCAGTAACGCCTTCGTGAAGAAGTTCTCGGTTGCGGCAAACGGCACGATAGACGCGGTGACGGGAACGGACGGAGTGGACGTGACCAGCAAGAGCGCAGGCACTCTCTTTCCGCGCGGCCTTCTGGTGGTACATGACGACGTCAACACGGATGGGACAACATCAAACCTCAAATATGTTCCGTTGGACCACGTCTTTCCCTAGGAGACTGCTGAACTAATCGGCGGATGTGGGGCGCGTCGACTGGACTGGTGGGTCTGGTGGTTAAGACTTGTCATATGCAGGGACGCGAGGACGCGCAGTGCGGGTATTTGGATGTGGAGGC
>NZ_JBWJAR010000011.1:0-146814 GCF_056389225.1 Pseudarthrobacter sp. rb
ACAGGCCGGTACCGATCGCACCGCCGATCGCGATCATCTGGATCTGCCGCGGCTTGAGGTTCTTGTGGTAACCCTTGTCCTCCGCGTGCAGGGAGGTCTCGGACGCATGCGCGTGACCACCATCAATAACGTGGTCGAACTCAACCTCTTCATTGGGGTTGTTGGGCATGGGTATTCCTTTCGATCCGGGGAAGATCTTGCTGGATGGGGAAACTTAGAAGACTGACCAGCCGGTGCGGTCGGAGAGGTCGGCCAGGGCGGCGGTGCCGGCAAGGGAGTTGCCTTTGGCGTCCAGGCGGGGGCTCCAGACGCAGATGGCGCACTGGCCCGGGACGATCACCAGGATCCCGCCACCTACTCCGCTCTTGCCGGGCAGGCCCACCCGGTAGGCGAACTCGCCGGCGGCGTCATACATGCCGCAGGTCAGCATGATGGAACCGATCCGCTTGGCCTCGCTGGGGGACAGCACCCTGCCGGTTGTTCCCTGGCCGTCGTTGGCGAGGAACAGGCCGGCCCTGGCCAGCTGGACGCAGGTCATCATGATGGAGCACTGGCGGACGTAGTTCTCCACCACTGCCGCGGCCGGCTGGGTGAGGTTGCCAAAATCCTTGAGGAAGTGCGCCAGGGCCAGGTTGCGGCTGCTGCTGGCCAGCTCGCCGGCAGCAGCGGCTTCATCGATGAACGGTGCGCGGGAGCCTCGCTCCGCCTCATGGCTCCCCGCTTGTTCGGTGAGGAACCGCAGGAGCTGCGTGGCGGCGTCGGGCGTCTCTTCCAGTAGGTGGTCGGTGACCACCAGGGCGCCGGCGTTGATGAACGGATTGCGGGGGATGCCCTTCTCGGCTTCCAGCTGGACCAGCGAGTTGAAGGACGTTCCGGAGGGTTCGCGCAGCACCCGGGACCAAAGAGCGGTGGATCTGCCGCCCTGCAGGGCCATGGCCAGGGTGAATACCTTGGAAATGCTTTGGATGGAAAAGGGAACGCCGGCGTCCCCGGAGCTGAAGACCTCGCCGGAGGTGGTGGCGACAGCGATGCCGAAGCGGTCGAACGGGACCGTGGCAAGGAAAGGGATGTTTCCGGGAACGCTGCCGGCGTTCTGCCTGGGCCGGTGGCGCCGGACGATGTCCTCAAGGAGGACGCCCAGGGGCGGTGCGCTGAGTATGGTGCTCATTTCCTGCCTGAATTGTCGGTGGAGGCGGCCCACTCCTGGAGATGGAGCAGGGCCACCAGTGAGTCGCGGGGGTTGCCGAAGTCCAGGCCGGTGACCCTGGCCGCCTTGGCAACGCGGTAGTAGACGGTGTTTTTGTGCAGGTTCATGTGTTTGGCGCATTCGGAGACGTCGAAGCAGGCGTCGAAGTAGGCCTGCAGGGTTGCTGCGAGTTCGGCATCCTCCTGGAGCAGCGCCGCCATGCTGCGGTGCCGGAAGGGTGAGCTGTGGAAGTTACGTACGGCCTCGCGGTAGAGGATTTCCGCCTCGAAATCGTCAACGGTGGCCACCGTGCCCGGTGTGGCGTTCCGCACGCAGGCCAGCAGCGCTTCAGTGATGCCGGTGACCCCGTGGATGGACAGCAGGTCCGGCGCCAGCGGTCCGACGGCGGCGAAGGGAATGATGCCCAGGTGCTTGCGGGCATCCTTGGCCACCGCTTCGGCAAGTGCCCTCAGCCCCGCTTCCGCCGTGCTGGACTGCAGGTCCGGCAGGATGATGGCCGTGTCACCGTTGAACTGGCCCACGACGGCGGATGCCTTGTACGCGGCGGCGTGGATGGAGGCCAGGTTGGCCAGCTCGCCGTGCTTGAGCGCGGCGTCGTCAGCCCGGGAGTCGGCGTCGGACATACCGATGAGGAGAAGCGCCGCGGGACGTTCGGAGGGGATCTTTCCGCTGTGGGCGCTGGCGGCGGCCTCGGCGGGACCTGACAGGATCCGTGCCACCCGGTCCTCCCGCATGTGGACGGACTGCTGGTTGCGGTAGCGGATCAGTTCGGCGGAAACCCTGGCTGCGGATCCGGTGAGGACGTACTCCACGTCCGGGCCGAAGCCTTCTCCGGTCTCCTGGAGCCAGATGTAGCCCATGATCCGCTCCCCGGCGAAGAGCGCGATGGCCACCCGTTCACGCAGCCCGTCCTGGGGCCGGGCAGGCACGCGGACCGGCTGCCGGGTGCGGTGGAGTTCGCGGTAAGCACCCAGGTCCTTGAGCAGCAGCTCGTACTTCCGGGGGCCGCGGCGGGACAGGATGGACGCTTTGCGGAGCTCGTCGATGTCGTTGGTGACCGTGGAGTACGCCAGGACCTTGTTGGCCGCGTCCTCGATCAGCACGTGGCTGGAGGTGAGCCGGGCCGTGGTCTGGGCGATGGCGAACAGGTCTTCCTCGAGCAGGGTGAGGACTTCGCTCTCGTAGCTGCGCGGCTGGATCCGGTCCTTTGCGATGGACAGCAGGCGGTCCCAGTCGGCGCCCGGATCGACCAGCAGGAGGCCCGAGCCCGCCGCCTGCAGGAGCTCTTCCGCTTCGGCGAGGTCTTCCCGGTTGCCCTTGACGGCTACCACCGGGGGCGGGTCTTTCAGGAGCCGCCGGAGCGCCGGCAGGGCGGAGCGGCCGCGGACACCGATGAGCAGGACAAACGCGCCGGCAGCCTGGACCGACTCGTCGTCGGCGTCGACAATAAGGAACCGTTCAATGGCCGGCGCCGACGGGGCTGGGCGGAGGATGAGGCTGGCGAAGCCAAGGGGGAGATCCGAGAGGATGTCATCCACCGTAACCGCGGCCATGGGTTTTCCTTTTGCGTCGATCCCGCCGGACGGCTCTGTCCGGTCACCCCATGCTATCCAGCGGCCGCCGTCCCGATTATGGACCCGGTCCCAAACGAGGGGATGGATTTTTGGTTTGCAGCCCGAGGCGAAGGCCGGCCGCGTGGGAGGAGTCCGGAGGGCAACGGCAAAGGCGGGCCAGCGTATGCTGGCCCGCCTTTGGTGCGGTGTGGCACATGGCTTGCCCGGGTGCTCGATTTATAGCTAGATCCAGGCCGGCGCCGGGGGCGCGGGGGTGACCGATCCGCCGTCGTGCTGTGCCGTGGTGCCGTTCGTGCCGCGGCCGGTGGCCCACTGCGCAATGGCGGCCAGGGAGCCGGACACCACGGTGGGGGAGGTGGCTGCCGTGTCACCGAAGACCAGCGCAGAGGGCTGCCCGGTGACCTCGACCACCAGGTCCTTGTCCGTCCCGCGGGCGTGCCAGGCGCCGGTGATGTCTGTCAGGAGCCGTTCCAGGACGGGTGCGGGGATGTCCTGGAACGTGGCGCCGTTGTCCAGGTCAACGGCGTGCACCCACACTTCCCTGGTGCGCATCCAGACGGTTTCTTCGGCGGGGACGGTCCTGCCCTGGACGGTCTTGACCTTGTGATGCCAGTTGTCGGCGGGCAGGTCGCGCCACTCGACGTTCAGGTGCACGGCGGAGTGGTCGAACAGGTTCCGCAGCGCGATGGGACTGAGCGTGGCGCCGAAGTCGATCTCGTGGTTGCGGACCTCCACCGAGGGGTACATGGGGGTCTCCACGCCGGTGGCTGCCCATTCGACCAGCCGTGCCACGGCCCGCGCGTTGTAGCCCACGTGGGCTACAACGTGGCGGCGGGTCCAGCCCGGCAGGAGCGAGTCCCCGTCCAGTTCCGCGTCCGTGAGCTCGTTGAGCTTGCGGGCGAAGAACGCGGTGCCGCGCCGGGCCTGCAGGAGCCCGTCGAGCAGGACGGGATCGGTGGTCTGGTCGTGCCGGGCAACCATCAGGCTTCCTTGACCACGCGGTTGGTCAGCTGGCCCAGGCCCTCGATGGTGGTGACCAGGACCTGGCCCTCCTGCAGGTAGCGCTTGGGGTCCTGGGCGTGGCCCACGCCGCCGGGGGTGCCGGTGGCGATCACGTCGCCCGGGTTCAGGGTGATGATGGTGGAGATGTAGGAGACCAGGAACTCCGGGGTGAACACCAGGTCCGAGGTGGGGGTGGACTGCTGGACTTCGCCGTCCACGGCGGAGGTCATCAGCGGGGCGGCCGTGAACTCGTCCTTGGTGACCAGGGCCGGCCCGAACGGGGTGGACTTCTCCCAGGTCTTGCCCTGCAGCCACTGGATGGTGCGGAACTGGTAGTCGCGCATGGAGACGTCGTTCAGCACGGAGTACCCGGCGATGTGCTCAGCGGCTTCGGACTCGGGGATGCGGCGGCCGGCCTTGCCGATGACGACGGCGAGTTCGGCTTCCCAGTCCACGGTGTCCGATTCCTGCGGCAGGGCCAGGTCGTCATTGGGGCCGATCAGGGACTCGGCATACTTGGCGAACAGGGTGGGGTGCTCGGGAACCTCCCGGCCCATTTCCTTGATGTGGTTGCGGTAGTTGTGGCCCACGCAGATGATCTTGCCGGGGGCGGGGACGACGGCGGCAAGGTCGGCGCCGTCGAGCGCATGCGTTGCGCCGTTGCCCGCCTTCGCCGTGGCTTCCCAGTTGGGGTCCTTCAGCAGGGCCCCGACGTCGGGGAAGCCGGGAATCTCGGTGAGGGTGTCGCCGTCCTGGCGGACTGCTGCGGTGCCGCCGTTGTCGAGGCGGAGGGTGAGGAGTTTCATTACTTGGTGCGTCCTTCGATGTAGGTGCGGTTGAAGTTCAGGCGCTCAAAGATGGGTGCGTCGCTGAACCGGAACAAATCAAACTCAGTCTCGGCCTGCAGGGACCAGGCTGCCCAGGACGGAACCACGAACAGGTCGCCCTTGGCCAGGACACGGGTTTCGCCGTTAAGGGTCACGGTGCCGGTGCCTTCGAAGACCTGCCAGACGCTGGAGCCCACCTCGCGGACGGTCTCGGTCCAGGCGCCGGCCCGCAAGCGGTGGAACTCCGCGCGGATGGTGGGCATGACATCCCCGCCGGTGGTGGGGTTGGTGTACCGGATGGCGGCGTGGCCCTGGGACACGGTGGCGGGATGGCCCTCGTCCTCCAGGAGCAGTTGCTCGCGCAGGGCGGCGTCGGTGTACTTCCACCGGTACGCGGCAATGGGGGAGTTCGTGGTGTTCTCCAGTCCGGAGAGGGGGCGCAGGCCGGGGTGGGCCCACAACCGCTCGGAACGGGAGATGTCCGGGGTGGCCTCGTCCGTGACGCGCTCGGTGCCGAATTCGAAGAACCCGGCATCGGCGTAGTGGACGAACGGGATGTCCAGGCCGTCGATCCAGGCCATGGGCTCATCGGTGTCGTTGTGGTGGCCGTGGAAGTTCCAGCCCGGGGTGAGCAGGAAGTCGCCGCGGGACATGCGGACGGGATCGCCGTTCACCACCGTCCACACGCCTTCACCTTCGACGACGAAGCGGAAGGCGTTCTGGGAGTGGCGGTGCTCCGGAGCGGTTTCGCGGCCGCCCAGGTACTGGATGGCGGCCCAGAGCGTGGGCGTGGCGTACGGGGTCCCGGCCAGGCCCGGGTTGGCCAGCGCGATGGCACGCCGTTCGCCGCCGCGGCCCACAGGCACCAGGTCGCCGGCGCGGGCAGCCAGCGGGTAGAGGTCATCCCACCGCCAGACGTGCGGGACTGCATTGGGCGACGGGACCATGGGCATCAGGTCCGCGATCTCCGTCCACAGCGGAATCAGGTTTTCCTTGTTGAAGTCCTTGTACAGCTGCTCCAGCTGGGCAGCCTCCTCGGGGGTGGGCTCGGGAACATGGTGTTCCTGTGCCACGGATTCGTGCGTTAGGTTTTCAGCGCTGATCGACACTGGCCTTCTCCTTGCGTGCGGACTGACTGCGACGTGGATTCGACCCTAGGGAAGGCAGGCTGTGACCTCCAGCATATTCTGGCTGACAGAATTCTCCCGGCGGCCTTCCGGATAAGCGTCAGGGGTGCTGCGCCCCATCCACCGGATTGGCCGCGATGTCCATCTCCAGCTGGCGCCGGGTTTCCATCATCACGCCGACCAGCCCGGCGTCGAACAGCGGCCGGAACCTGGCCACCGGAGTGGCCACGCTCAAGGCGCCCACCACCATGCCTCTGCCGTTGTGCAGCGCCATCCCAAAGGCGCTGATGCCCTCCTCGGTGCCCTCGAAGTTGGCGGCGAATCCGTTGGCCCGCACCGACTCAAGCTCGCGCAGGAACGCCGGGTACTCGGCGTCGGGAATGTAGTCGCCGGCCAGCTCCGCGTTGGGGCTGCGGAACAGCTGTTCCAGCGCGGCCGGTTCCAGCTCGGCCAGGATGGCCTTGCCGCCGGACGCTTTGTGCGCCGGCAGCAACGTGCCCTGGCGGTCGCCGACGCGCAGGATATTCGAGCTTTCCACCGTGTCCAGGAAGCGGACCTTGGTGCCCACCCGGATCATCAGGTTGACGGTCTCGTTGGTGCGGGCGCACAGGACTTCCATGTGGGGCCGGGAGATGTCCCGCAGCTGCCGGGTCCAGCTGAACCCGGCGGGACCCGCGCCCATCGCCGGGCCCGGCACGTACCGGCGCGTTTCGTCCTGCACCGCGAAGCCCCGGTAGACCAGCATGGCCAGGAGCCGGTGGGCGGTGGACGGAGCCACACCCAGTTCCGCGGCGGCGTCCTTGAGCCGCAGGCTGCCCACGTCCCGCAGGAGCTGCAGCAACTGCAGGGCGTTGTCCACCGCCTCAATGGAGTAGGTGGGCTTCCGTCGGGCCGGAAGATTCTGCATAACAGAATCTTATGGGCGGAGCTGTATGGCTGCCAGCACAGTGGTGGGATGAATCACACAACTTCCGCTGCAGCGCCGCAGCGCACGGCCGCCCCCGCTCCGGGCGCCGGCCGTTCCGGGTTTCCCCGGCGTTCCGTGCTTGCCGTCCTGGTGTGCTGGCTGCTGGTCGTTTTCGACGGCTATGACCTGATCGTCTATGGGACGGTCCAGGGCTCGCTCATCAGCGATACCGGCTGGGGCCTGACCAAGGCCACCGCCGGCACCATCGGGTCGATGGCCTTCATCGGCATGATGATCGGAGCGGTCTTCGCAGGCCGCATGTCCGATACCTGGGGCCGGCGGCGCACCATCATCGGCTGTGCCGTCGTGTTCTCCCTCTTCACCATCCTTTGCGCCTTTGCCCCCAACGCGCCGGTCTTCGGCGGCCTGCGTCTCCTGGCAGGCATTGGCCTGGGAGGCCTGGTGCCCTCGGCCAACGCCCTGGTGGCAGAACTCGTTCCCGAAAAGTGGCGGTCCACCATCGCCACGCTCATGATGTCCGGCGTCCCCATCGGCGGCTCCATCGCAGCCCTCGTCGGCATCCCGCTGATTCCTGCCTTCGGCTGGCCGGTCATGTTCCTGGTCGCCGTCGTCGCCCTGGTGGTGGTCATCCCGCTGGGCATCCGCTACCTGCCGGAGACGCTGGCACCCGGCCCCAAGGGCGCAGCCCAGGGCAGCACCGCCAAGGACGCCGTCGGGTTCGGGTCCCTGCTTCGCGCGCCCTACCTCGGCACCAGCCTGCTGTTCGCCATCGGCACCCTGGTGACCCTCTTCGCCTGGTACGGGTTGGGCACCTGGCTGCCCAACCTCATGCAGCTGGCAGGCTACAACCTCGGGTCCGCCCTGACGTTCGCACTGGCCCTCAACCTGGGCGCCGTGGCGGGCTCGGTGCTCACCGCCTGGGCGGGCACCCGGTTCGGCCCCATCCCCACCGCGATCGCGGCAGCGGCCGTGGCTTCCGCCGCCCTGGTGGTCCTGGTGACGGGGCCGCCCGTCGCCGTCGTCTACCTCATGCTGGTGCTCGCCGGCGTGGGCACGCACGGCACCCAGTGCCTGATCATCGCCGCCGTGGCAAGCCACTACCCGGCACACCTGCGCGGCACCGCCCTTGGCTGGGCGCTCGGCGTGGGCCGGATCGGGGCCGTAGCCGCCCCGCAGGCTGGCGGGCTCCTGCTCGCAGCGGGCCTGGGCGTCAACTCGAACTTCCTGGCATTTGCCGGAGCAGCCGCAGCAGCAGCAGTCCTGCTCGCAGCCGTCGGTACCAAAATCAAGAAATCAACAGCAGTAGGAGTTTCCAATGTCTAACCTCAAAGGGTCCACCGACGTCCTGGTAGTGGGCGGCGGCATGGCCGGGCTTGCCGGAGCGCTGGCGCTGCGCGAAAACGGCGCCGACGTCACCCTGGTTGAAGTGGCACCCGCCTTCGGCGAAGTCGGCGCCGGCCTGCAGATGGCCCCCAACGCCTCCCGCGTCCTCAAGCGCTGGGGCCTGCTGGAAAAGGCGCTGGAAATCGGCGTCCAGCCCAAGCACCTGGTGTTCCGCGACGCCATCACCGGCGAGGAACTCACCCGCCAGACCCTGGGCGGCGAGTTCGAGGAACGCTATGGCGCCCCCTACGTCGTGATCCACCGCAGCGACCTGCACCGGATTCTGCTCGAAGCCTGCCAGGAAGCCGGCGTCACCCTGGTGAACGACGTCCTGGTGCAGAAGGTGGAGACCGACGGCGACCGCGCCCGCGCCTACACCGCCAAGGGTGAGGTGTTCGAGGCTGACGCCATCCTGGCAGCGGACGGGCTGAAGTCCACCCTCCGCGCCACCGTTGCCAACGACGGCCCCGTCAACTCCGCCTACGTGGCGTACCGCGGCACCGTGCCCATCACCGAGGAAACCCCCGCCGCGGACCTGGAGGACGTCATCGTCTACCTCGGCCCGAACTGCCACCTGGTCCAGTACCCGCTCCGCAAGGGCCAGCTGCTCAACACCGTGGCAGTGTTCAAGTCCCCGTCGTTCGAGCGCGGCGAAGAGCAGTACGGCGGCGTGGACGAACTCCAGGCGGCCTACAAGGACTGCGTCCCCGCCGTGCAGAGAGCCCTGAAAAACCTGGCCACCGGCATCCGCTGGCCCATGTATGACCGCAACCCGATCGAGAACTGGGTTTCCGGCCGCATGGCACTGATCGGCGATGCCGCGCACCCGATGCTGCAGTACCTGGCCCAGGGCGCCTGCCAGGCGCTCGAGGACGCTGCAGTGCTCCAGGACGCCGCACAGAACAAGGTCTTCACGCCCGAAGGCATCGACGCCGGTGCGTGGGAGGATGCCTTCCGCGAGTTCAACGAAACCCGGGCGGCCCGCACCGCACGCGTCCAGACCACCGCCCGGATCTGGGGCGAGTCCTGGCACGTGGACGGCGTGGCACGCGTCCTGCGGAACATGCTGTTCAAGAGCCGCGGCGACAACAACTTCCAGTACAACGACTGGCTGTACGGCCGCAACGCGCCGGGTGCCCCGGCGGAGGTTCCTGCCGGCGCCAAGCTCGTGGGAGCCTAAGCACCCCGATCCACAGGCGGGCGTACGACGGCGGGCGGCTCCCGGCGTCGTACGCCCGCCTCTTGGGTGGAAGGGAGGGTGCCGGAATAGATCAACACAGTTGAATGTTCAACCAATATGGACTTCGGCATTTTTACCTTTGGTGAACTATCCCGCGACGGAATAACCGGACGCGCCCAGTCGCCGCACCAGCGGCTGGAAGAGATCATTGGGCTGGCCAAGCTTGCTGACCAGGCGGGCCTCAGCTTCCTGGGCCTGGGCGAGCACCACCGCCTCGACTTCGCCTTGTCGGCACCCGAGATGGTGCTGGCCGCGGTTGCCCGCGAGACCACCAACCTGAGGCTGGGCACCGCCGTCACCGTACTGTCCACCCAGGATCCGGTGCGGCTGTTCGAACAGTTCGCCACCCTGGACCTGGTTTCCGGCGGCCGCGCCGAGATCATCGCCGGGCGCGGCGCGTTCATCGAGTCCTACCCACTGTTCGGCTACGACACCGCCGATTACGACGCCCTCTTCGACGAAAAGCTGCGCATGCTGCTGGAGCTTCGGGACAACGCCACCCTGGACTGGCAGGGTACCTTGACCCAAACCATCCCCGGCATGGACATTGCCCCGCGGCCGCTGCAGGAAAAACTTCCCGTCTGGGTGGGGGTCGGCGGCACGCCCGCAAGCTTCGCCCGCGCCGGACGGCTGGGCCTGCCCTTGTTTGTCGCGTTGCTGTCCGGACCCGAAAGGTTCCGCCGCCTCGTGGAGCTGTACCGGCACACCGCGGCCGAGGCCGGGCATGACGGCGCCGCCCTGCCGGTGGGTGCCGGCGGCCACTTCTACGTGGCCCCCACCTCCCAGCAGGCACGCGACACTTTCTACCCCTATTACCGGGCGTATTTCGAGCAGAACATGCCCCGCCCAGTGGACCACTTCCCGCGCTCAACCTTCGACGACTGGTCCGAACCCGGCGGCGGCCTGCTGGTAGGGAGCCCACAGCAGGTGGTGGAGAAGATCCTCGCCATCCACGAGGCACTGGGCACCAGCCGCTACATGGCCCAGATCGGACTGGGCGGGCTGCCGTTCGCCGAAACAGCGCGTTCCATCGAGCTGCTCGCCACCGAGATCATGCCCGCAGTCAACCGGGAAATCGGGGCCCCCGCCCCTGCCTGACCCAAGCCATTCCCACCACCAACACCAAGGACACGATATGCACGCACCGTTCGCCGAACCCACCGTCGCCTGGCAGAGCCCCGACGATCCCAACCGCCCGCTCGTGGTGCTGCTGCACGGGCGCGGATCGAACGAATCAGGAATCATCGGACTGGCTAACCACCTTCCCGCAGGCCACTCTTACGCAGCTGTCCGGGCGCCAATCCCGGCAGGGGGCGGATTCGCCTGGTTCGCGAACCGGGGGACTGGGCGGCCCGTGGCCGAGTCCCTGGCCCAGACAATGGAATGGTTCCGGACCTGGCTGGACCCGATCGCCCCGGAAGGACGGCCGGTGATCCTGGTCGGCTTCAGTGGCGGTGCGGCGTTCGCGGGCGGGTTGATGCTGGCTGCTCCGCAGCGTTTCGCGGGCACTGCCATCCTCTACGGGACGCTGCCGTTCGAGGCTGGTGTGCCGACGTCGCCGGACCGTCTCTCCGGGGTTCAAGTGTTCCTGGCCCACGGCGAAACGGACACTGTCATCCCGGCTGACCTGCTGGGCCGCACCTGGGACTACCTCCTGGGGGCCTCCGGGGCGGACACCCACGCCCGCAAGGACCCGGGCGGACACTCCCTCACCGCGGAAACCGCCGCCGAACTTGGTGCGTGGATCTCCGAACGGGCCTAGCTTCCGCTGCCCTCAGCCTTCGTCGCAGAGCAGGTGGTACCAGCTGTCCGCCAGTACTTCCAAGGCGTGCTCGCGGTTAGGCTCCATCTTGCGGCGGGTCCACAGCGTGGCCACGTAGTCGAGCTGCGTGAAGGCCAGGGTGCCGCGGATGTGGCGGGTTTCCCCGGCGAAGCGCCCGGCGAGCTGCATGCCGCGGACCATGTCCGCGATGACTTCCTCATGCCAGCGCTCCACCATAATGCGCACCTCGGGGTCCACCGCCGCCGCCTCGTCCAGCACATCCAGGTAGGGCCGGAAGACCGGCCACAGGGCTGCGCGGGATTCGAGCCAGGCGAGGATGCCGGCCAGGGTGCCGTCCCGCACCACCTGCACCAGGTCGGGGGCTGTGGACCCACTGTCCGGGCCGTCGGCGCGCTCCAGGACGGCGTTCACCCGGGCCATGAAGTCCCGCATCAGGTCTGCCCGCGTGGGGTAGTACGCGTAAAAGGTCACACGGGTGGTTCCAGCCGATGCGGCGATTTCATCGATGGTGGTTGCGGCGTAGCCCTTTTCGGTGAAGAGCTCCAGCGCCCGTTCCACGATGGTGTCCCGCGTGAGCTGTTTCTGGGCTTCGCGCAGCGATGGCATAGCGTCAATCCTAACGTGGCGTCCGGGCGCTGGAGCCGAGGGCGGCGGCCTCAGGCCGTCACCGGCTGGCACCACGGGCCACCTGTGGGACCGTGGCGGCCAGCCGCCGCAGCTTGGGGACGGGGATGCGGTAGTTGATGGCCGCGGCCGTTCCGGAACCATCTGCGTGCTCCCACCGCAGAAGTGCCGAATCGTTCCCGGCGCCCTGTTCCCGGAAGTCCGGCGCTCCTTCCACGGGCGTGAATCCCACCGCCTTGAGCGACAGTCCAAAGGCTTCCGTCCAGAAATAGGGCTGGAATTCCAGCGGCGGTGCTTCATCCCCGAGGAGGAGGCCGACGGCGGCGGCCTTGGCCTGGTCGATGGCACTGGTCCACAGCGGTACCCGGCTGAGTCCCCGCTGGGTGGGGAAGAACGCCACGTCGCCGGCCGCAACGGCATCGGGACGCACCCGGCCCCGGGAATCGGCCCGGAGGACCCCACCGGTGAGCAAGCCGGAGCCTGCCAGCCATTCGATGTTCGGCTCGTCGCCGACGGCGCTGACCAGCAGGTCCGCCTCCAGGACCGTTCCGTCGGCCAACGCCACCTGCGGGGTGGTCCCTGACCGGATGAGCCGGGCCTTGGAGCCATTGACGATCCGCAGCCCGCTCGTGCGCGCCGCTGCGGTGAAAATGCCGGACAGGTAACTGCCCAGCTGCCGCACCAGCGGTTCGCCGTCGGTGACCAGGGTGACGTCGCAGCCGCTGTGGAGGCAGCCGGAGGCTACTTCCATGCCGAGCGGGCCACCGCCCACCACGATCACCGACGGCCGGCCGGCCACCATTTCCTTCAGCCGGACGGCGTCCTCCAGGGTGCGCAGGGTCAGCTCGCCGTCGAAGCCTGCCTCTGCGCTCCCTGCCAGCCGCTTGGCGCGGGAACCCGAAGCGATCACCAACCCGTCGTACGGCAGGATCCCGCCGCCGTCGAGAATCACCGCCCGTGCGCCGGCGTCGAGCCCTGTGGCGCTGACCCCCAGCAACTCGTCCGCGCCGTGCGTCGGTGCGGGGAGTTCGTGTGCCGTTAGCCCATCACCGCCGTGGAGCAGCGCCTTGGACAGGGCCGGGCGGCTGTAGGGGGAGTGGCGTTCGGCGCCCACTACGGTCAGCTCGCCGTCGAAGCCGGCTGCCCGCAGCGAGTCGCAGGCAGTCAGGCCGGCGATGCCGTTGCCGACGACGACGATCCGGCGTGCCGTCACGCCGCCACCAGTTTCAGGGCTGCCACGGGGCAAACGCGGACCGCGGCCTTCGCTGCCGCTTCAGCCTGGTCCCCCTCCACGTCCGGGACGTCGATGACCAGTTCGCCCTCGTCGTCCAGGTGCATCAGCGCCGGCGCTGCTTCCTCGCAGAGGCCGTGGCCCTCACAGCGCGGCCGGTCCAGTTCGATCTTCATGCTGCTTCCACCTCCAGTACCTGGAGCTGTTCGAAGCTCCTGGTGATATTGCTCGGCACCCGGTACCCCTCGTCCAGGGACAGTGATTTCACCCGCCGGGCCAGGGCTTCAACGATGGCGTGCCCTTCCAAGCGTGCCAGTCCCTGGCCGGCGCAGCCGTGCGGACCGTAGCCGAAGGACAGGTGGTCCACCGGGTTCCGCGTGACGTCGAAGGTGTCCGGGTTGTCATAGTGCCGCGGGTCCCGGTTGCCGGCACCCGGGAGGATGCCGAGCTGGGCGCCCGCCGGAACGGTCACGCCGTCGAGCTCCACCTCGCGGGTGGTGGTCCGGCCCCAGACGTGCAGGGGTGTCCAGTAGCGCAGCACCTCGGCAAACGCCGCGGGAACCAGCTCGGGGTTGTTGCGGACCAGCTCAAGCTGCTCCGGGTGGCGGCCAAACATGGCCACGATGTTGCCGATGGAGGCGATGGTGGTGTCGACGCCGGCACCCAGGTATTGGTGGATGATGTGGCCTGCCGAGCCCTCGGGGATCTCCCCGCGGGCTTCGGCGTCGAAGATGCCCCGGCCGATGGAGCCGGGCGCCAAGTCCTCGGCTGTGACCGACGAGCACCAGCCGTAGAGCTCTCCGGCGATGGGGAAGCTCTCCTGGGTGCGGTGGTTCAGCGGGCCGATCACTTGCATGGCGGCCTGCCCCCAGCGCAGCATGTTCTCCTTGACGTGGCCGCCGAACCCGATCAGGTCCGCCACGATGTCCAGCGGGAAAGCGCGGGCCAGGGAATCAATGGCCTCAAACGAGCCGCTGGACACCAGTTCGGCCACCAGCTTGTCCGCCTTCTCGTCAATGGTCACCTTCAGGCCGCGGAGGGCACGGGGTGTGAGGTTCGCGGACAGAGTCGCCCGCAGTTGGGTGTGCATGGGCGGATCCGAGGCCAGCGACGTGCCCTGCAGTGCCTCGTTTACCATCGGGTTGAAACCAAGCGTGGTGGAGGAGAAGGACTCCGGGTCCGCCAGGACGTCCCGGATGAGGTTGTACCGGGTGACGGCGTACAGGTTGTTCTTTGGCAGGTGGACCACGCCGCCCAGCTCACGCAGCGCGGCGTAGGTGGGGTACGGGTCCACCGTGATGTCGTCATCCCAGATGTCGATATCGGATTCGATGGGGTGCACTGTTGTCTCCTTGCGGATTGTTGGGTTTTTTGGCCGAGCATTTATGCCTGGACGGCCTCGGCGTTGGCTTCTGTGGTTTCGGCGAGGGCATCGGCCGTGGGTGCCGATGAGCGGGAGCTGATGAAAAGGGTGAGGACAGCCGACAGGACGGCGGCGGTGCCCGCTGCGAGGTAGACCGCCTGGAAACCCTGGCCCAGGGACGTCCCCGCGACGCCCTGGATCTGAGGCTGGACGGAGGCCAGGGCTTTGGCCATTCCGTCCACAGCCTGGGCGGGGGCGCCGCCCGCAACGGCCTGGCTGGAGAACTGGGCAACGACGCCGTCCCAGCCGGACAGGTAACCCAGAGGTGGTACGTGCGAGAGTCCGGCCACGGCCTCGGCGGGAAGGCCCGCTCCGCCGAGGATTCCTGCCAGGGGGCCGGCGAAGGCGGTTGCACCGACGCCGAACGCGATGGCTGATCCGATCACCGGGCCCAGGGCGAAGCCCAGGTCGCGCAGCAGGTTGGTGGTGGCCGACGCCATGCCGATGTGCTGCGGCGGCACGGTGTTGATGGCTACGGCGGTGATGGAGCCCACCGTGAGCGCGAAACCGATGCCCAGCAGGAGCAGCGGCGGGATGAAGGCGGTCCACGGTGTCCCGCCGTATGCTTCGGGCGTTCCCAGCGGGATGGTGGACAGCCAGAAGGCGGAGGCTGCCATGAAGGCGAACCCTGCCGTGAGTACCCAGCGTGGTGCCACGTGGTGGATGAGCCAGCCCACCACCGGGATGAAGGCGAACGCCGGGCCCTGGATGAAGACGAACAGCACGCCCACCTTCCAGGCCTCGGCGAGGGCAAGGCCGCCCACGGCGACGCTGGTGCTGTAGCAGACGGCCAGGAAGGCGAACATGCCGGTCACGGCCACGATTCCGGTGATGGAGTAGGCGCTGTTTCGGAACAGGGACAGGTGGACCAGAGGCTGGTGCGTCCGTGTCTCAATGACCACGAAGGCAACCAGGAGGACAGCACCCACCACATAGCTGGCGATGACCTCGGCGCTGCCGAATCCGGCGTCGACCGCCTGCACGGTGGCAAAGAGTACCGCAATCAGGCCCAGCGCCAGGGTGGCCTGCCCCGGCACGTCGAGCTTCCGCCCTTCAGCGGCAGCGGAGTCCTTCGCCCGGGTGGCCATGACCAGCACGGCGACGGCGATCGCGGCGGCGATGTAGTAGGCCACCCGCCAGCCGCTGAAGGCGTTGGGTGCGCCGGCGGCCGCCCCCGGCACGGTGAACGCCTGCGAGGTCAGGCCCGCCAGCATGGGCGAGATGACCGCGCCGAGGGACAGGAAGCCGGCCCAGGTGGCGATGACCTTGGCCCTCGCCCGGTGGTCCGGGGTGATGGCCGCGATCATGGAGAGCGAGATGGGAAAGAGGATGCCGGCGCCGATGCCGCCCACGGCCTGGGCCGCGATCATCATTTCCGTGTTGACCGCCAGTGCCGCCAGGACGGATCCGGCAATGCTCACGGCCGCGCCGGCGTACAGCAGCTTCCGGCGGCCGAACAGGTCGCCCAGCAGGCCCCAGCTGAGCTCGAATACCATGATGCCCATCATGAACATGCCGGCGATCCAGGTCAGTCCCGCCCCCGAGGTGCGGAATTCGACGGCGAAGGTGCCGTTTAGTGCGCCGGGAAGGGCGTTGGTGATTTGCGCCAGGGTTACGGCGCTGTAGGCCGCAACGAACGTTGCCCGTGCCGAGCCGCGGCTCGAAACGGTGGGGGTCAGGCTCATCGATGAAACTCCCTTGTTCCAATGCGAGGTTGAGTGTTGTTCCCAACAGTCTGTAGTGATCCATTACGTAGTGTCAAGGAAACAATTTGATGAAAGTTTTCTTGACGTCGTGTAAAGAATTATGTGATGCTGGCTGCACCGCAACGAAGCGAGGGCTCGGCGGGACCCCTAACTCAAGCACCCGGATTCAAGGGAGAACTTTGTGAGCAACCATGCGGCCGCCGATTCCCACGGCGCCCCCGTCTTTACCCCGAAGCAGGGCACCGTCAACACGGTGCTGGGCCCAATTCCCGCATCTGAGCTGGGCGTCGTCGCGGTTCATGAAGCGCTGCTGTCCGTCCTTCCGGGGGCCCAGTACGCCCCCGATATCTCCATGGACCGCTCGGAAATCTTCGCTGCGCTCGCCGGGAAGCTCGCCGATTTCCGGCGGCACGGCGGCCAGACAATCGTCGACAGCACCGGCATGTTCCACGGCAGGGACCTCAAGCTGTACGAGGCACTGTCCCGCTCCACCGGCGTCCATATCGTCGCCTCCACCGGCCTCGGGCCCGAGGAGGAGCTCGGCGGCTACTTCCTGACGCCGCAGACTAACCCGCCCACCCCGTGGCCGGCCGAAAAGTTCAGCGATCTCTTCGCCAGGGAAGTCACCGACGGGATGGTGGTCCCCAGGGTTGAACGCCGCGCCGCGGCCGGGATGATCACCACCGCCGCCGACCGGGCCGGCATGACCCCCACCGAGGAAAGCCTGTTCCGCGGATCCGCGCGGGCTGCCCGGGAAACCGGAGTGCCCGTCTCCATCCGCTTCGGCGCCGATGCCCTCCATGACCTGGACATCGTCCTGGACGAGCAGCTTCCCGCGGACCGCGTGCTGGTTGGCGGCCTGGACCGCGTCGACGCCGCCGGAGCCGCCGGCAAGGTAGCCGAGCGCGGCGCCTTCGTGGGCATCGACCACGTCGGCCTCAACGACCACCCCGACTACCTCACCGACCACGGCCGGGCCGAACTGGTCCTGGAGCTTGTCGTCGCAGGCCACGCGGACAAGGTCATCCTCTCCGGCAATTCCATCGGAGTGGCCAAGGGTCTACCCGAATACAACCTGCCCTACAGCCACGTCCTGGCTACGTTCGTTCCATTCCTTAAAGCCCGAGGCCTGGCCGAAGACGATGCCCGGCGCATCCTCGTGGACAACCCCCGCACCCTGCTGGCCGTCCGCTGACCACGCTTCCATCAGCCCTCCAAACCCGAGGTAGAACAATGACCAAGGTCAACACAGTGCTGGGAACCATCCCGGCCGAAGAACTTGAAATCGTGGCCGTCCACGAACACATCGGTTACGGCATGCCCGGATCCGAGCTGGACACCAAATGGTGGAAGACGCCGGAACAGGCGTACGAGGAAACCGTGCCCAAACTCCGGAAGTTCCGTGAATACGGCGGCGGCACCATGGTGGACGCCACCGGCATCTGCAACGGCCGCGACATCGACTACTACAAGTCCCTCTCCCGGAAGACCGGCGTCAACATCGTGGCCTGCACGGGCTTCGTGGGCGGCGACACCGCGCTTCCCCACTTCTCCCGCGCCACGGCTGATTACCTGGCCAAGGTCTTCATCAACGAAATCACCGTTGGCATCGGTGATACCGGCGCCAAGGCCGGTGTCATCAAGGTGGGCGTCAGCCGCGGCGGACGCATGACGGACCTGGACAAGCGGATCTACCGGGCCGCGGCCCGCGCCGCCGTCGTCACCGGAGCCCCGATCCTCACCCACTTGGCCATCGACCCGGAACCGGCCGTGGCCATCTTCAAGGAAGAAGGCCTTCCGCTGGACCGTGTGCTGTTCGGCCACGCCGACGACGGCCTGAACGCCCCCATCACCCCGCACGACTGGATCTACGGCCAGGGCGGCCGAATTGGCTTCGACACGTTCGGCTACGACCTCGAACTGCCGGACCCGCCCTTCTGGGGCCGCAAGCGCGCCGAGCGCATGGAGCACTTCGTCAAGCTCGTGAACAAGGGCTACGCGGACAAGCTCCTGGTCTCCGCCGACGCAAACTGCAGCCCCCTTGGCTGGCCGGGAGTCAAGGGCCACACCATTAACTACATCTTCGAGGACATGATCCCGGACATGCGCGCCGCCGGCATCGACGACGCCACCCTCAAACTCCTGCTCCAGGACAACCCGGCGGACTTCCTGTCCCTCCAGGCCTGACCGGCCATCCCAACCCGTTCCACCCGGCACCGCCCGGGCTGCAGAAAGAGACCCATCCCATGAAGGCTGAAGA
This sequence comes from Pseudarthrobacter sp. rb, assembly GCF_056389225.1. NCBI lineage: Bacteria > Bacillati > Actinomycetota > Actinomycetes > Micrococcales > Micrococcaceae > Pseudarthrobacter > Pseudarthrobacter sp. rb. The sequence goes on from NZ_JBWJAR010000011.1 coordinate 18,316, forward strand.
CATCAAGAACCTCCGCATCGCCATCGTCGGCGCAGGGTACGGCGGGGCTGCTGCCGCCAAGGCCCTGAGCCTGCTGGGGGCCACCGTCAACGTGTATGAGCAGGCTTCCCGGATGCGGGAGGTGGGCGCCGGCATCGGGCTGCGCCCCGCCACGATGTCCCGCTTCCGCCAGTGGGGAATCTTCGACGCCATCGCAGCGGTGAGCTCACCCAGTGACTACTTCGAGATCCTCAGCGCCACGGGCCACCCCATCATGAAGGACACCTGGCCCGAGGACGGTGACCAGAAGCAGACCCACCTGATCCACCGCGGCGACTTCATTGAAGCCCTGCTCGGCGTCCTCCCCGAAGGCATGGTGCACCTGGGCCACAAGCTTGAGTCCATCACCGACAAGGGGGACTCCTCCGTCCTGTCCTTCGCCGGCGGCACCACCGTGGAGGCCGACCTGGTGGTGGGTGCCGACGGCATCAAGTCCGTGGTGCGCGAACAGCTGTTCAGCGACAAACCGCCGGTCTTCTCCGGCGAACATGCCTACCGGGCCGTGATCTCCGCTGACGACTCCCACGGCATGGTGGTGGATGACAACCTGCGGATGTACATCGGCAAGGGCACCAAGGTCTATCTGCTGCCGCTGCGGCACCGCAACCAGATGTCCTTCGACATCACGGCACTGAACCCGGACGGAACCTGGGCGCCGGCCATCAGCAAGGACGACCTCCTGGCAACGGTGGAAGGCTTCGACGAGCGCATCGTCAGCATCGCCCGCGGCCTGGACACGGACACCGTCAACGTCCGCGCGGTGTACGACATTGATCCCGTGGACACCTGGCACACCGACTCGGTGGTGCTGATGGGAGACGCCGCCCACTCGATGCTCCACCACCAAGGCCAGGGCGCCAACTCTGCCATCGAGGACGCGGGAGCGCTCGCCGACGCCCTCGCAGCGGCCGCCTCGGTCAAGGAGGCGCTGGCCCTGTTCCAGGCCACTCGCAAACCGGTGACCGATGAGCTGCAGCGCATCTCCCGCCAGGGCTGGAGCGAGGAAGAAGTCAACGACGTCTTCCCCGGACAGAAGCCGGCATCCCAAAAACCTGCTTCGCAGGCGCCCGCCGAACCCGTAAAGGCCTGACCCATGACCATCCACCCTGAGATCGCCAAGGTCCTCAGCACCCTGCCCGCCCCGGACGGCTCGCCGCTGGATCCGGAGGCCATGCGTGCCGGCGAAGCAGCCCAGGTCCAGCCAGCGGAAAAGCGCCTGCCGCTCCACGCCGTCGACGACGCCACGGCACCGACCCCGGCAGGTGACGTGCCCGTGCGCATCTACACCCCCACGGACGTGGACACCTTCGGCCTGCTGGTGTACTTCCACGGCGGCGCCTTCTTCCTGGGAAGCCTGGACACCCACGACCACGTGGCCCGCTCGCTCGCCAGGGAAACCGGCCGCAAGGTCATCTCGGTGGGCTACCGGCTGGCTCCGGAGGCGGCGTTCCCGGCAGGGCTGGAGGACTGCTATGGCGTGGTCCGCTGGGCGGCCACCGAGGGCGAAACCCTGGGCTGGAACGGTGACCTTGCCGTCGCCGGCGACAGCTCGGGCGCCAACTTCGCCGCCGCCGTGGCTGCCATGGCACACGATGACGGCTTCACCGGCATCACCCACCAAATCCTGTTCTACCCCTCACTGGACCTGGACTTCGATGCGGACCGCTACCCTTCGATGCGCGAAAACGCAGAAGGGTACGGGCTGGAGACGGCCGGCCTGAAACCGTTCAACGCCTTCTACCTGGACAGCGGGGCGGACCCGGCTGACCCCCTCGCCTCGCCCATCAAGCGCCAGGACCTCGCCGGCCTGCCCGCTGCACTCATCATCACCGCGGAGCTCGACCCCCTGCGGGACGAGGGTGAACTGTATGGCCGGCGGCTGAAGGAGGCCGGTGTGCCCGCCACCGTCAGCCGGTATGCCGGGGCAAACCACGGCTTCATCCAAAACTTCTCCTGGATCCCCGAGTATTACCGGGCATTCGAGGAAACGGCCGAATTCCTGGACACGCCCGCGGGAGCAGCGAAATGACGGCACCCGTCCACCCGCTGGTGTCCCCTTGGGGCAGGTTTGGGCTGTACAGCTTCTTCATCGACGCTCCGGAGCCGGCCATCGTGGACACCGGAATCGCGTCGTCCCCCGCGGAGGGAATGGCGCCGGCACTGGAGGCCATCGGCCGCCGCATCGAGGACGTCCGCTGGATCCTGCTTACCCACGGCCACATCGACCACATCGGCGGCGCGCACGCGCTGTGGGAGCTCACCGGCCGTCGCGCCAAGGTGGTCATCCACGAGGCCGACGCCCCCATGCTCCGCTCACGCCGGTCCCACGTTGAGGAGTACCTTTCCGGCCGGGGCCGGTACCTGCAGGATCCGGAGGGCGAGGCCAAGCAGGTTGCTGCGACAAACGCCGTCATCTCGGGGGAGATGGAGCCGTCCATGCTGGTCCGCGGCGGGGAAACCATTTCCCTTGGCGGCGGCGTCACCGTGTCCGTCCACCCGGTTCCGGGCCACACACCGGGCTCGGTGGCCTACGTCATCGACGGCCAGAACGACGTCTTCGTTGGCGACGCCGTGCAGGTCGACGGCGCGGCCAATGGGTTCCCCGGCTACGTGGACCCGGCCGGCTACCGATCCAGCCTGGAGTACCTTCGCGACGAGGTCCGCCCGCGGCACCTGTACCTGGGGCACCCATACCGCCGCTCGGACGGCACGCCCTATGGTGTGGAACTGGATCAAGACCAGGCGCACGAGGCCCTCACGGAGAGCCTGGCCATCGAGGCCCAGGTGGGCGGGGCCGCCTGCGGTTGCCTGGCCGCCGGCCTCCACCAGACCCAGTCCCCCTACTCGCCGTTCGAGCCTGTTGCCCGGGAGCTTGAATACGACGGCGATCCCACCCTTGAGCCCTCGCCGTTCTTCACCACGATGAACGGCTACCGCACCCAGTCCACCACCACGTCTTTCCAGAGGAGCGTTCGCAACCATGGCTGAATACCAGACCATCGACGCCGGCGGGCAGAAGATTGCCGTCCGCAAGGACCTGCGCGTCCCCATGCGGGACGGGGTTGAGCTTGCCGCCGACGCCTACCAGGGCACCGACGACAAGCCGCGGCCCGCGCTGGTGGCATTGAGCCCGTACGGCAAGGAGCTGCAGGCCCTGGCCCTGACCACCCCGCCGCAGCGCCGGCCCAGCCCCATGTGGGACGGCTGCATCGAAGCCGGCGACATCGCCCGGATCGTCACGGAAGACTACGTCCACGTCATCGGCGACCTGCGCGGTTCCGGACATTCCGGCGGCGAGCACATCGGAAACTACAACGCCGGGGGAGTGTCCCTGGGCCAGGACGCGTACGACTTCATCGAGTGGGTGGCGGACCAGCCCTGGTGCGACGGCAATGTGGGCATGGTGGGCATCTCCTACTTCGGGTCCATGCAGGTCCTCGCCGCCGCCCAACGGCCGCCGCATTTGAAGGCCATCTTCGTCTCCGGCGGACACTATGACTTCTACGAGACCACCTACCATGGCGGCGTCATGTGGTTCATGCCCCGCGCTGCGCGTGAGGGCAGGGGAGGGGACTCCGGCTGGGCCTTCACGGACCGGGTGAAGTCTCGGATGGTGGAGAAGTACTCCCCGGAGGAACTCAAGGAGCTCGTGGCCAAGCGGCTGCAGGACCCGGACGTAGCCGCCTGGCCCAACCTGGTTCATGTCCTGAACTACCCCACGAATCACGAGGCGTGGTTCGACATCGTCATGAACGAGCTCGACGGCGAGTGGTACGAAGAGCGCAATCCCATCACCCTGGCCCCGAACATCGACATTCCGGTGTGGCTGCAGCTGGACCAGGGCCGCGGCTGGACGCTGGATGGCACCATCGAGCTGTTCAACGCGCTCCAGGGGCCGAAGAAGCTGGACATTGGCCCGTACCCGCCCATGCAGTCCCGGCCCTTCATCGAAGAGCACGACAAGATGTTCCGCTGGTACGACTACTGGATCAAGGGCATCGACAACGGGGTGATGGACGAACCCGCTGTGTCCGTCTTCGTGGAAGGTTCCCGGGACGTGGTTACCGCCGAAGCGTGGCCGCCCAAGGACATTGACTACCGGGCCCTCTACCTGCGCCCGCGGCACAAGCTCTCCACCGAACCGGAGTTGATGGGCACCGAACATGCGGCTCCCGACGGTTTCTACCAGGCGCCGCTGACGGTCACCGACCAGGTGCAGATCATCAGCTGGAGCACTGAAACGTTTGAAGAACCCACTGAGATGATCGGGGCTGGCGCCGCCCACATTTTCGCCGAGATCGACCAGCCGGACACCAACTTCATCCTGCGCCTGTGGGACGCCGCGCCGAACGGGAAGCGGCAGCTCATCACAACCGGCTACCTGAAGGCCTCGCACCGCGAACTCGATGACCGCACCACCGAGGGCAACCCCTACCACCCGCATACCCGCGCGGTTCCGGTGGAGCCCGGGAGGATCGAGGAATACGTGGTCCGCCTCTACCCGTTCGCGAATATGTTCAACCCCGGGCACCGGCTGGTAGTGGAGCTGTCCAACGGTGAGCCGCTCGCGGACGAACACAACGCGCTGCTCCCGCCGGACGCCTTCCACCTCCCGGTGGGCAGGCCGGTCACGCACAAGATCTACCGCGACGCGCACCACCAGTCCCGCCTGGTCCTGCCGTTCACCAGGCCAGCTGACCGGACATAGCCGGCTCCGGTTGTTCCGTAGCTGTCGTTCTGCCGCCGGAAAAGGGACAGCTACGGAGAAACCGATGAAGCCGGGGCCTGGGCGGTGGAGCTGCGTACCGTCAAGTGGGTCGGCATCACGGACCGACTCCGGGTGCCGGCACCGCGCAATGGATCCAGTTGGGCCAGGAGCATGGTGACGGCGGTCCGGCCGGCCTGCTCAATGGGGGATGACATGGTGGTCAATGGAGGATTGCAGAAGTCGGCGCCGAAGATGTCATCGCAGCCCACGATGCTCATGTCATCCGGCACCCGCACCCCGCGCTCCCGGAGCCGCTGCAGCATCCCGATAGCGATCAGGTCGTTGAACACGATGCAGGCTGTGGCCCCGCTGTGCACGGCCGTGTCCGCGGCGGCGGCACCGGACTGGGTCTTGGGCGCAAACGGGCCCAGCTTCACCACCTGCACGCCGCGGTCTTTCCCGGCCACGGACAGTGCGTCCCACCGGCGGGCATTTGACTGCGATGAGACCGGCCCGGAAACGTAGGCCACCCTTGTGTGGCCCAGCGAGACCAGATGGTCAAGCGCCTGCCCGGTCGCCGCAGGAGTATCGATGATGACGGCGGGCACTCCCGGCACGTCCCGGTTTATTGCCACCACCGGCATGGCGGCAGAAGCTGCCAGGAGGGCGTCGTCCCCAAGGCGGGACGCTCCCACGATCAGTCCGTCTGCGCTCTTGCGCAATTGCTGGATTGCGCTGGCTTCCACCTCGTCGGATTCCTCCGTGTCCACCAGCAGCTGGGTGTAGCCCGCTGCCTTGAGTTGGAGCTGCGTTCCACGGATGAGGTCGAAGTAGAACGGATTGGTGATGTCCGGAACCAGGACGCCCACGGCCGCTGTCCGACCCGAACTCAGCGCCTTTGCCTGGCTGTTTGGCACGTAGTTCAGCTCGGCGGCGGCGCTCTGGATCCGCTCACGGGTGCGGATGTTCACCCGGTCCGGCGTGGATAGAGCCCGGGAGACCGTCGAGGGGGCCACGCCGCACAGGGCAGCAATGTCGTGGATGGTGGCCGGGCGGCCCACAGAGGCTGGCGGCAGTGCCATGGCGTTCCTCTCTGAACGTACTGGCATGATCGGATGTGACTCCGGACACGCGGCGCTGAAAGCCCAAGGATGTCATGGAAAGCACAGAATGGCAACCGGTTGTCAGAGGGTTGCAGCGCGGCTAATGTGACTCACGGACATGTGACACCAGCCACTGCCTGCCCGGCCCCAGCAGGGGAGGACCAGGCATGCCCAGCATTGGAGGAGAACCGTGAGTGAGCCAGCGACCTGGACCCTGTCCGGATTTGGTGACGAAATAGACCCCGATCCGGCAGTGCAGGCGGCCGTGCTGCTTGCGCTGGGTGCCAGCCATATCGAGGTGCGCAGCGCTTGGGGAGTGAACGTCTCGGAGCTCTCCGAAGACCAGGTGCGGGAGCTCAAAGGCATCCTGGACGGCAAAGGCCTGAAGGTATCGGCCGTGGCCAGCCCGATTGGCAAGGTGGACATCGGCCTGCCGGTTGGCCATGAGGTGGAACGGCTGCGGCAGATCATCTCCGTGGCCAAGGGCCTGGGTACCAAATATGTCCGCATCTTCTCCTTCTACCGTGCAGACGGCCAAACGGCGGACGATATCCGCGACGACGTCATGGCCCGCATGGCCGCGCTTGCCGCCGAGGCCGAGGCCGCCGGCGTCGTCCTCCTCCACGAAAACGAAAAGGGCATCTATGGCGACACTCCCGAGCGCGTCCTGGACCTTGTAAAGACTGTGGACTCGCCGGCGCTGCGCGTGGCTTGGGACAACGCCAACTTCGTGCAAGTGGGAGTCAAGCCGTTCACGGAGGGTTACGCCATGCTGCGGCCCTACCTTGAGTACTTCCAGGTCAAGGACGCTTTGTCCGGCACTGGTGAAGTGGTCCCTTCTGGCCGCGGCGACGGCGAACTGGATGCGACCGTTGCAGCGCTGAAGGAGGACGGGTTCAACGGATTCGCATCCCTTGAGCCGCACCTCGCCAGTGCCCACGAGTTGGGCGGTTTCTCCGGGCCCGTGGCGTTCGGTGTCGCTGCCCGTGCGTTTGCCGCGCTGGCAGCAAAGCACGGAGTGGTCCTCTCGTGACGCTGAAGGCAGCTGTTATTGGTTGTGGCGACGTGTCGTCCGTCCACTTCGAGGCAATCGCAAAGCTCGACGGCGCCGTGCTGGCCGGAGTGTGCGACGCGGACCCTGAGCGGCTTGCGGCGGCCACGGGCGCCTTTGGGGTCCCGGGGTTCGCAGACCACCTCAGCCTGATCGAAGAAGTCCGGCCGGACGTGGTCCACATCTGCACACCTCACAGCGAGCACGCATCCATCGCGGCGGATTGCCTGGAGCGCGGCGTCAACGTCATCGTGGAGAAACCGCTGGCCCACACCCTTGCCGAAGGGCGCAGGCTGGTTGCGGCCGCGGAAGCCGGCACGGCAAAGATCGCCGTCTGCTTTCAGAACCGCTACAACGCCACCTCGCAGGCAATGCACAAACTCCTCACGTCGGGGGAGCTGGGGGCGGTCACGGGCGCCTCGGCAACCGTCATGTGGCAGCGCACGGCAGACTACTACCGGAGCAGGCCGTGGCGGGGCACCTGGGAAGGCGGCGGCGGGGGGCTCCTGATGAACCAGGCCATCCACACCATTGACCTCCTTCAGTGGCTGGCGGGGGAGGTCACCGCGGTCAGCGGGAATGCCTCCACGCGGTTCCTGGGTGGGACCATCGAGGTCGAAGACACCGCCGAATTCGTGGCCGAGCACGCCATGGGTGCCCGCAGCACGTTCTACGCCACCCTGGCCAATGCCTACAACGCCCCTGTGACCCTCGAAGTGGTCACGGAAAAGGCCGTCCTGAGCCTTCGGGGTGACCTCACGGTCACTTACGCCGACGGCACGGTGGACGTGGTCCCCGAACGGCGGAGCCTCTCCGGCGGCCGCGACTACTGGGGCGTTTCCCACGAGCTGCTGATTGCCGATTTCTACGACCGGCTGGACGACGCTGAACCCTTCTGGATCAGCCCTGCCGAGGCCGCCAAGTCATTGGGGATCATCAAGGAAATCTACCGGCAGAGCTATCCCCAAGCGGCCGAAGCCGTGCGCTGACGGCAAAAGGTCCATCGAAGTTGCAATATTTCTGACAACCGGTTGCCAAAGTTGGCAACCCTGCGTACGCTGGGTGCCACAAGCCAATGTGGCCCACGCCACAGGTTCCATCCCACAGCACCACTCCCTCATTCAAGGAGCCAACAATGAAGTTCGGTCCCAAGGCGGCAGGCGCCGCCATTATCCTCAGCGCATCACTGGCGCTGACCGGCTGCGGTGGCGGCGGTTCCGCCGCTTCCGGAAACGGTGGCTCTGCCGCCACGTCGCTGACCATCGCCGAGCTCGGGGACCTGCCCTCATTCGACCCGGTGGACGCGCACATTGGCCACACCATGCCGTACTACCAGGCCGTGTATGACACGCTGCTGATCCGCGACCCGGACGGAAAAGTCAGCCCCATGCTCGCAACTGAGCGGTCGTGGAATGCGGACAAAACCGTCCTGACACTGAAGCTGCGCACCGATGCCAAGTTCACCGACGGCACCCCCGTTGACGCCGCCGCCGTGAAGGCGAACCTTGACCACTTCCAGCAGGCCAAAGGCCGCGACGTCTACCAAGTGGCCTCCATGGCGTCGGTTGCCGTGGTGGATCCCAGCACTGTTGCCATCACGCTCAGCACACCTGATCCCGCCTTCGAGTACTACCTCACCCAGGCTGCCGGATTCATAGCCAGCCCCAAAGCCATCGGAACGCCCGGCATCAAGACCGATCCCGTAGGCTCTGGTCCTTACAAGCTGGACACCACAAGCTCCGTCAAGGGCTCGCAGTACGTCTACACCAAGAACCCGGACTACTGGAACAAGGACCTGCAGAAGTTCGAAAAGATCACCATCAAGAACCTCCCGGACATCACCGCCCGGACCAACGCCCTGGTATCCGGCCAGATCGATGCTGCCCTGCTTGACCCCAAGACCGGCAAGCAGGCTGAAGGCTCGGGGCTGACCCTTACCAAGAGTCAGGTGGACTGGCAGGGCATCATGCTCTACGACCGTGACGGCAAGATCAGCCCGGAACTGGCCAACCTGAAGGTCCGCCAGGCCATCAACTACGCCTTCGACAAGAAGACCATCCTGGACCAGCAGTTCCTGGGCCAGGGAACGCCCACCAGCCAGGTGTTCGGCCCGGAGAGCGGCGCGTTCGTCCCGGAGCTGGAGGACAAATACAGCTACGATCCCGGCAAGGCAAAGCAGCTCCTCGCAGAGGCCGGCTACCCCAACGGTTTCACGTTGAAGATCCCCACCATGGCCGGCTTTGACGCCCTGAACGCTGTGTTTGCACAACAGCTGGGTGACGTGGGCATCAAACTCCAGCTCGAATCGATCCCGCAGGCCAACTACGTGGGCGACATGGCGGCAGGCAAATACGCCGCAGCAACCTTCCAGCTCTACCAGGGTGAGCCTTGGGTGGCCATCAACCAGATGATCTCCACAACTGCCCTTTACAACCCGTTCAAGACCACGAACCCGGAGATTGCTGCCCTGGTGGAAGCTGTGCACACGGGCGGTGACAACAGCGCCGAACTGGCCAAGAAGGTCAACACCTACGTCACCGACAACGCCTGGTTCGCGCCGCTGTACCGGATCAACCAGATGTACTACAGCAACAAGAAGATCACCGTGCAGCCACAGCTGCAGCAGGCCATCCCCTCCATCTACAACTACGCTCCGGCGAAGTAACAGACCGTGCGGGGCCGGCTCTGCCCGGCCCCGCACGCCATCCTGCCTATACACAACCAACGCCCAACGGAGCGCTTCATGGTTCAGTTCATCATCCGGAAGATCGGCGCCGGCCTCGTCGTCCTGTTAGCTATCTCCTTCCTGACCTATTTCCTGCTGTACTTTTCCAGCAGCAATATCGCCCGCAACATCCTGGGGGAGTACGCCAGCCAGGAACAGGTGGCCGCCAAGGAAGCGGAGCTTGGCCTGGACCAGCCGCTGATCACCCGGTTCCTGGACTGGGCCGGACATGCCATCACCGGCGATTTCGGCCGTTCCTGGTTCAGCGGTGAGCCCGTTGCCACGGCCATCGTCAACCGTCTCCCGGTGACGCTCACCCTCGTCATCATCGCGATCCTGCTCATCGCCGTGGCGGCCACCCTGCTCGGAATGGCAGCGGCCGTCAAGCGTGGCTGGATCGACCGTCTGGTCCAGACCGCCGCCGTCGTCGGCGACGCGATCCCCGGTTTTGTCCTGGCCATCATCCTGGTGACCATCTTCGCGATCCAGCTCAAGATCTTTCCGGCCACCTCCAGCATTGCCCCGGACGCCGGCGCGTCGGCGTGGGCGGCATCCCTGACCCTTCCCGCGATCGCCCTGCTCATCAGCGGTGTGACCGGGGGCGCCCAGCAGATCCGCAGCGCCGTCATCAAACAGCTGGAGCGGGACTACGTCCGCACCCTCAGAAGCCGTGGCATTCCGGAGCGGGAAATCCTGTTCAAGCACGTCCTGCGCAGCGCCGCACCCACCGGCCTAACCGTCCTCAGCCTGCACTTCATCGGCATGCTGGGCGGCGTAGTCATCATCGAACAGATTTTCGCGCTGCCCGGCATGGGCAACCTCGCCGTGCAGTCCACCACCATGGGCGACATCCCCCTGGTCATGGGGGTCGTGCTCTACACCGTCATCATCGTCATCATCGTCAACCTGCTGGTGGACCTCATCAACGGCTGGCTGAACCCCAAGGTGCGTGTCTCATGAGCCAGCCTGTCGAGCTCTCCGGCCAGACCGGCGTCGTTGTCCGTTCCCATGTGGTCAAACGGGTCCTCCGCAACCCGATGGGCCTGATCGCCCTGCTGATTCTCGGCGCGGTCATCGTCCTCGCGGTCCTGGCCAACGTGCTGGCTCCCTTCGAGGAAAACTTCGCCGACATCGCCAACACCCTCGCGGCACCTGGCTCCGGACACCCGATGGGCACGGACAGCGTGGGCCGCGATGTCTGGAGCCGCCTTCTCTTCGGCGCCCGCACCACACTGTTGTCCGCACTCCTGTGCGCCGCCGTAGCCATCGGCATCGGTCTGCCCAGCGGGCTGATCGCCGGCTACTACGGCGGGAAGTTCGACGGCGTGGCCAGCTGGTTCGTCAACATCACCATGAGCCTTCCCGGCATTATCGTCCTGCTCACCGTCCGCGCAGCATTCGGCCCCTCGGTCTGGGTCTCCATGGTCGCCTTCGGGATTCTGCTGAGCCCCGGGTACTTCAGGCTCACCCGGACCTCCGTCCAGTCAGTGCGCAACGAACTGTATGTCGACGCCGCGCGCGTGGCCGGCCTGAGCGACGCCGCCATCATCAGCCGGCACATCTTCTCCGTGGTCCGCGCACCCATCATCATCCAGACCGCCATGGTCTGTGGCGTGGCCATCGGCATCCAGTCCGGACTTGAGTTCCTGGGTCTCGGCGACCCGACCGTGGCCACCTGGGGCGTCATGCTGAGCGAAGGCTTCAAGAATGTCTACCTCAACCCCACGCTCCTGCTTTGGCCGGCACTCGCCATCGGCCTCACCATCGGCGCCCTGGTGCTCCTGGGCAATGCCATCCGCGACGCCCTGGAAGACGGCGAAAAGATCCGCCAGCGCAAACGCGCAGCCGCGGCGTCCACTCCCGCAGGCACGACGCCGGGCCCCGCCAAGGTGCGCCAGCCACGGAGCGCCGTGGCCGCCGTCGAGAGCGGAACCGAACACCACCTGGTCAAGGTCACCAACCTTGGCGTTGGCTACCCGCGGGCTGATGGATCCGTCAAGAAGGTAGTGGACGACGTCTCCTTCCATGTGGACCGCGGCGAGATCCTGGGCATCGTGGGGGAGTCCGGCTCGGGCAAATCGCAGACCGCCTTCTCCATCCTGGGACTGCTGCCCGCCACGGCACGGATCGTGGCCGGCTCCATCCAGTTCGACGGCAACTACACGGTGGCCCCGGGCGACGAAAAGGTCAGCCAGGAACGGCTCGGCAAGCTGCGCGGCAAGCGCATCTCCTACATTCCGCAGGAGCCCATGTCCAACCTGGACCCGGCGTTCACCATCGGCTACCAGCTGGTGACCCCCATGGTGCGGGTGCTGGGCATCTCTAAGGCGGAGGCGACCAAACGCGCCATGAAGCTGCTCTCCGACGTGGGCATCGCCAACCCGGACCGCACGTTCCGGGCCTACCCCCACGAAGTTTCCGGCGGCATGGCCCAACGCGTCCTCATCGCCGGCGCCATCAGCTGCGAACCGGACCTGATCATCGCGGACGAGCCCACCACCGCCCTGGACGTCACCGTTCAGGCCGATGTCCTGGACCTGATCCGGGACCTTCAGCGCCGGCTCAACGTCGGCGTCATCCTGGTGACCCACAACTTCGGTGTCGTCGCCGACCTCTGCGACCGCGTGGTGGTCATGCAGAACGGCCGGCTCGTGGAGGAAGGGGCGGTCCGCACCATCCTTCGCGAACCCAAGGATCCTTACACCCGGATGCTGCTCTCCTCCATGCTGGAGGGCAAGGAACCCATGACCATGCTCGTGCCCTCACGCGCCAAGGAGGCCGTCAAATGACCGGCACCGATTTCAAAGACCTGTTGCGGGTGGAAAACCTCAACGTGGAATACCGGGGCAAGGGCTTCCGCGCCCGGTCCTTCCGCGCCCTGACGGACATCAACATCAGCATTGGCCAGGGTGAGACCCTTGGCCTGGTGGGGGAGTCCGGTTCAGGCAAGACCACGCTGGGCCGCGCCATCCTGGGCCTGGCCCCCGTCACGGCAGGCAAGATCCTGTTCGAGGGAAAGGACATCAGCCACGCCACCCGCTTCGGGCGGCGGAAGCTCAGCCGTGACCTCCAGGTGGTCTTCCAGGATCCCTACACCTCGCTGAACCCGGCGCTGGAGATCGGCGACATCCTCGCCGAGCCCCTGACGGTTCAGGGAAAGTCCGCCGCGGAGGCCAGAACCAGAGTACGGGAACTGCTGGACCAGGTGGGACTGCCTGCGGACGCCATCAGCAGGCTGCCCCGCGAGTTCAGCGGCGGGCAGCGGCAGCGCGTGGCTATCGCCCGTGCCCTGGCCCTCTCGCCCAAACTGATCGTCTGCGATGAACCCGTCAGCGCCCTTGACCTGTCCACGCAGGCCGTGGTGCTCGACCTTTTCCTACAGATCCAGCGCGATACCGGGGTCTCCTACCTCTTCGTCTCGCATGACCTGGACGTGGTCCGGCACATCAGCCACCGCGTGGCGGTCATGTACAGGGGGGAAATCGTCGAACAGGGCCCGGCCGGCGTGGTCACCCGGGATCCCGAGCACCCTTACACCCAGCGGCTGCTCCTTGCCTCGCCCGTGCCGGACCCCGACCGCCAGGAGCAGCGTCGCGCGGACCGGCACCGCCTGCTGGAACAGCAGCGGCAGCAGAACGAACAGGCGGCCGCCCTCGCCTAGGCGGGAGGGGCTGCAGGCTTACCAAACGAACAACGGAGGAATAACGTGGCCAAAATAGGCGTACAAGCCATGATGCTCAAGGACAGCTTCGCTGAGATCGGGGCGTTTGAAACCCTGCGCAAGGTCAGTGCGATCGGATACAACGCGGTGGAGATCTCGCAGATCCCCATGACGGCGGAGAACGTGGCCGAACTGGACCGGTCCCGCAGCGAACTGGGCATGGATATCGCCGCGCTGTCCGTCATGGTGGAAAAGCCAAAGGGCAGGCCCGGGGACTCCCTGCGCGAGGACTTCGACAAGATCGTGGATGACGCCAAGCGGCTGGACTCGTCGCTGCTGCGGATCGGCATGCTGCCGTTCCCGGCCATGAAGTCGCTTGACGCCGTGGTGGAGTTCGCCAAGGAGGCCAACGGCTATGCCGAGCGACTGCAGGAGCACGGAATCAGCCTGTACTACCACAACCACCACGTGGAGTTCGCGAAGTTCGACGGCAAGTACATGCTGGACATCATCGCGGACAACTCCCCGGCCATGGGGATGGAAATCGACGTCCATTGGGTGCAGCGCGGCGGCCTGGACCCCGTCCGAACGCTGGAAAAGTACGCCGGCCGCACCTCCATGGTTCACCTGAAGGACTACCGCATCGGAGTAATGCCGGAGTCCTCCTTCGGGCTGCTCGAAAGCGGGGACATCCAAGGCTTCATGGCCGAGTTCAGGAACGTGGTCCAGTTCGCAGAAGTGGGCGAAGGCAACCTGGACTTCCCGTCCATCGTTCCCGCCGCCCAGGCCGCCGGTGCCCGCTACCTCCTGGTGGAACAGGACGAGCTGTACGGCCGCACCGTTTGGGACGCGCTGCAGACCTCCTACGACAACCTCGTCGCCATGGGGCACGCGGACCTTTTCTAGGTTTCGACAGGCTTAACCCCCGGACAGAGAAGCTTTACCAAAGAAGAAGGAAACACAGTGAGCAAGAAAGTACGCTTGGGCATCATCGGCCTGGGTCAGCAGGGCGGCGCCTACGCCAAGTTCATCACCGACGGCCTGGTGCCGAATATGGAGATCGGGGCCATCTGCGACACCGACCCCGCCAAGAAGGAGCTCGCCGCAGCAACCTACCCCGACGTCCCCTTCCACGACGATTACATCGCCCTGCTGGAAAGCGGCGACGTGGACGCCGTCGTCACCTGCGTCCCGCACTACCTGCACCCCGAAATGGGCATCGCGGCCCTGCAGCGGAACGTGCACGCTTTGGTGGAAAAACCGGCAGGCGTCTACACCAAACAGGTCAAGGAGCTGAACGAGTTTGCGGCGTCCAAGCCGGAGCTTTCGTTCGCCATTATGTTCAACCAGCGCAACAATCCGCTGTACCGCAGGATCAAGGAAATTGTGGACAACGGCGAGGTCGGCGCCATCCGGCGCACCAATTGGATCATCACCACCTGGTGGCGTCCTCAGGGCTACTACAACTCCAGCGAATGGCGTGCCACGTGGGGCGGGGAAGGGGGCGGTGTCCTGGTCAACCAGGCGCCCCACCAGCTGGACCTCTGGCAGTGGATCTGCGGCGTGCCCAAGTCCGTCTACGCCAAGGTAGCGTACGGCTTCCGCCGGGACATCGCCGTCGAGGACGAAGTCACCGCCGTGGTGGACTACGGCGAGGGCGCCACGGGTGTCTTCGTCACAGCCACCCACGACCTCACCGGCACCGACCGCTTCGAGATTCTGGGCGACCAGGGCAAAATCGTGGTCGAGGGCTCCAAGACAGCCACCGTCACCCGGCTGGCCAAGCCCGAACGTGAGCTCAGCGACGGCATGGGTATGGACGATGTCCGCAAGCTCTTCATGGGCCAGCTGAAGCCCGAGGAGTACTACACCACCGAGGTCATCGAGTTCGAGTCGGTCTGGGGGGGCCAGCACGCCGGCGTCCTGGAGAACTTCGCGGCCAACATCCTGGACGGCACGCCGCTGCTGGCTCCGGGATCCGACGGCATCAACGGGGTTCGCCTGGCCAACGCCATCCACCTCTCCAGCTGGACCGGCACCGAAGTGGGCCTGGACTTCGACGAGGACGTGTTCCTGGCGGAGCTGAACAAGCGGATTTCCGCCGAAGGAAAGTTCCCCGAGCGGAGCTGACCTCACCCCTGCCCTCCCAAACTGGGTAGCGCCAAGTATGGTTCCGGAGCGTCAATACGACAGCGGCTGCTACTCAGTTGGGCGGGTGTTTTCCTCGTTAGGATGGGGCAGTGAGCGCACCCAGGACGCAGGACCCTTCAGATTCAACCTCGGACGCCCGGAAGCAGGCCCGCAGCGGCAAGCCCAGTGCCACCATCTACGACATTGCGAAGCTTGCCGGCGTTAATCCTTCCACGGTTTCGCGGGCGCTAAGCAAACCGGGCCGGGTCAGCGCCAAGACGCAAAAGCTGATCGAGGACGCCGCCGCCCAGCTCGAGTACCGGGTCAACCCTTTTGCACGGGCACTTCCCACGGGGCGCACCAGCACTCTTGCGCTGATCGTCGCCGACATCACCAACCCCACGTTTTTTGGGATTATCCGCGGGGCCGAGTCCACAGCCACGGCCCGCGACTACACCCTTATGCTCGCCGAATCCGCTGAGTCTCCGGACACGGAACTGAAAGCAGCCAGGCGCATGCTGGCCACCGTGGACGGGCTCATCCTGGCAAGCCCCCGAATGGACGACGCCCGCATCCGTGAACTTGCCAAGGAGAAACCGGTAGTGGTGATCAACCGCCAGGTGGATGGTGTGCCTTCCGTGGTTCCGGATGTGAACAAGGGCATCGGCGAGGCGGTGCGGAACCTGGCCGCCAACGGTCACCGCAAGCTCGCCTATGTTGCCGGTCCACCCCAGTCCTGGATGACCACCCGCCGCTGGGAGGGCGTGAAGGCGGCGAGCGAGTGGTCCCACCTGGAATGCGTCCAGCTCCCGTCTTACAAGCCAACGGTCGACGGCGGCAGGCAGGTTGCGCGGGACGTCGTGGCCAGCGGTGCCACGGCCGTGATGACCTACAACGACCTCCTGGCCATCGGCCTGATGCAGGAGCTCCAGGCGGCCGGAATGCAAGTACCGGACCAGATCAGCATCGTGGGCTTCGACGACATTTTCGGCGCAGATTTCACCACACCTGCCCTCACCACGATCCGTTCCCCCATGGCTGACTGCGGGGCCGAGGCCGCATCAATGCTGCTGGACGTCCTGCATGGCGGGGAGGAGGTTGCGCCCGCGCTCCAGGTGGAAACCGAGCTGGTCCTCCGCGGCTCCAGCGGGAGGCTGCTCGCGGGCTGATCCACGCCGGAAACTCGTATGGCAATTTTTGGCAACCGGTTGACAAAATAGCTGCGAAGCGAGGACGATTGATCTATGTCACAGTCGATTGCTTCCCACCCCGACCGGCTCCTGCCCGCTGACCCCGGAACGCGGAGCATCGCCCGCGACCTGCTGGCGCGGGTGCAGGACCTGCCGATCATTTCGCCCCATGGCCACGTGGACGCGGCCGTCATTGAGCACAACACCGCCTTCCCCGACCCGGCAGCGCTGCTGGTCAGCCCCGACCATTACGTCACCCGCCTGATCCACGCCAGCGGGGTGGACCACGACCTGCTGCGGCCACAGACCGGCGCGCAGGGTGACCCTGCCGCAGTACCGGATGCCCGCACGGTCTGGCGTGAATTTTGCAAGGCTTGGCCGCTGTTTGAAGGCACGGCCTCCGGCTACTGGCTCCGCACCCAGTTCCAAAGCGTGTTCGGCCTGCAGGAAGAGCCGAGCGCGGACAATCCCGATGCCAGCTACGATGCCATCTCGGCCCGCCTGCAGGAACCGGGGTTCCGGCCGCGCGAGCTCTTCAAGGATTTCAACATTGAGGTGCTGGCCACCACCGATGATCCGCTGGACAACCTTTCGAGCCACCAGGCCATCGCCGCCGATCCGTCCTTCCATGGCCGTGTCCTGCCCACGTTCCGGCCGGACCAGTACCTGAACATCGCCCACCCGCAATGGCAGGACAATGCGGAGCGCCTCATCGCCGCAGCGGGCGACGGCGGCTCCGGCTACGCCGCGTACATCACCGCATTGGAGAACCGCCGCCGCTACTTCGTGGAAAACGGTGCCGTTTCCGCTGACCACGGCGTCCGGACACCCCGTACCCTCAAACTCAGCGATTCCGAGGCCGCCCGGTTGTTTGACGTTGCCCGCTCGGGCAAGGCCACAGCGCAGGACCGCGAAGACTTCGAGGCCCACATGATGTACCAGATGGCCCGGATGTCCGTGGATGACGGGTTGGTGATGACCATTCATCCAGGATCCTTCCGGAACCACCACGAAGGCACGTTCAACACCTACGGTGCGGACAGCGGGCACGACATCCCCTTCGCGGTGGACTACACCGAGGGCATTCGCCCGCTGCTGCAGGACTTCGGCACGGCAAAGGACTTCCACCTGGTCCTGTTCACCATGGACGAGACGGTCTTTTCGCGTGAACTGGCACCCCTGGCCGGATTCTATCCGTCCGTCTACCTGGGTGCCCCATGGTGGTTCCTTGACGCGCCCGACGCCATGCTGCGTTTCCGCTCCGCCGTCACTGAGACGGCCGGATTCTCCCGCTCGTCAGGCTTTATCGACGACACCCGCGCGTTCTGCTCCATCCCTGCCCGGCACGATGCTTCCCGCCGGATCGAGGCATCCTTCCTGGCACGCCTGGTCGCCGAGCACCGGGTCAGCGAGGATCGTGCCCACGAGCTCATTGTCGACCTTGTCGACGCTTCACCCAGGAGGGTCTTCAAGCTGTGACCATACAAACCGACGCCGGCACTTCATCGGCCGGCAGTGCGGCGGGAGCCCTCCCGCAACTGACGCGCACCCTGCACCCCGCGCCGAAGCCGCCCGTGCGGATAGTCCATCTGGGGCTCGGCGCCTTCCACCGCTCGCACCAGGCCTGGTACACCCAGCACGCCGGTGATGCGGCCGATTGGGGCATCGCGGCCTTTACCGGGCGGCGCCCAGATGCTGCCACGGCACTCTCTGCACAGGACGGCCTGTACACCGTTGTTGAGCGCGGAGACTCCGGCGACAGCTTCGAGGTGGTTGGCAGCATCGTCGAAGCCGTGGACGGCGCCAACCTCGAACGCCTGGATGCACTGCTGGCCGCCACAGCCACGGCCGTCGTTACGCTGACCATCACCGAGGCCGCTTACGGGCTCGGGACGGACGGCACCCTTGACCGGTCGGCCCCGGACGTCGTCGCCGACCTCGATGAGCTCCGGGCCGGTGCCGCCGGAAGGCCCGCAACCCCGGTGGGGCGCCTGGTCCGGGCCCTGAAGGCCCGCCGCGCCGCCGGTGCCGGTCCGCTCGCCGTCGTCTGCTGTGACAACCTCTCCAACAACGGCACGGTGGCGCGCCATGCCGTGGTAGGTATGGCGGAGGCCTGGGATCCCGGGCTCGCGGCGTGGGTGGCCGCCAGCATCAGCTTTGTCAGCACGTCAGTGGACCGCATTACGCCGCGGACCACCGAGGCCGACCTTGCCGAAGTGCGGAATGCCTGCGGCTACTTCGACAACTCCCCGGTGGTGGCGGAGCCCTTCCGCAACTGGGTCCTCAGCGGTGAGTTCCCCGCCGGACGCCCGCGCTGGGAGGATGCCGGCGCCGTCTTCGTGGACGACATCGAACCGTATGAGAACCGGAAACTTTGGCTTCTGAACGGCGCCCATTCCCTGCTGGCCTACGCCGGCCAGCTGCGGGGCCACTCGACGGTTGCCGGGGCGCTGGCTGACCCGGTGTGCCTGGCCGCCGTCGAACGTTTCTGGGACGAGGCCGAGGCCAACCTCACCGGACCGGCCGCGCGCGGAGCCGACCTGCAAATTCCTGCCTACCGGGAGCAGCTGCTGGACCGGTTCCGGAATGCGCGCATTGCTCACCACCTCGCCCAAATTGCCATGGACGGAAGTACCAAGCTGCGGATGCGCGCGGTCCCGGTGCTGCTCGCCGAACGGCAGCAGGGCCGCTCAGGCGAAGCGTCGGCACTCATGATCGCGGCCTGGATACACTTCAGCCGCATGGTGGTGCGCGACGGCGGCACGCTCCAGGACCCGTTGGCCGCGGACATTGCTGCCGCGGACACCCTGGACGGCAGGGAACGGGTGCGTGCCTTGCTGGCGCTGTTGGGTGGCGAGGCCGCCGGCGACGACCAGGTGGTGGAGCTTATTGCCGGCCTTATCGGACGTTTTGCCACGGCAGATGCTTAGCTGCGGCTCTCCCCGGCGGCCTGGCCGCCTGCACTGCCCGGACCCAACAGCCATGTTGGCCGGGCAGTTTCCGTTTAGGGCTTTGTACACATTTTTCTGCGTTGCAGAATTTTGGCAACCGCTTGCCAAAACATTGCCAAGTGATTAGGATTACAACCAGACTTACTGAAGTTCTGCCGGCCTTTGTCCGCCGGCCTCGGGTAAAGGAGCCCAGAATGAACAAGCTGTCCAAACTCAGCATCCTTGGCTATGGCGCCGGGGATCTGGCAAACAATCTTGCGTTCACCCTTTCCACCACGTACCTCCTGCTCTACTACACGGACGTGGCAGGTATTTCAGCCGCTGCGGCCGGCACACTCTTCCTCCTGGTGCGTTTCTTCGATGCCTTTGCCGACATCTTCGCCGGCCGGATCGTAGACCGCACGTTCCACAAAAAGCTGGGCAAGTTCCGCCCCTTCATCCTCTTCGGTGGCCTTCCCCTGCTGATCATGAGTGCCCTGACCTTCTCGGTGCCCGCTGACTGGAGCCATGACGGAAAGCTTGCCTACGCGTACCTCACCTACGCAGGCCTGGGCCTGGCATATTCCATGGTCAACATCCCCTACGGCTCCCTGGCCGGTGCCATGACGCAGCAGCCGGCCGAGCGCGCCAAGCTGGGTGCTGCCCGCTCCTGCGGTTCGCTCATTGTCGGTTCGGGCCTTCTCTTCTTCATCACGCCCCTCACCAAGCAGGGCGCTGCCCAGCTGCAGCCACTGTTCACCACGCTGACTATCAGTTTCGTGGTGGCCGGCATGGCGCTCTACCTGATGACGGTGTTCACCACCAAGGAAGTGGTCCACCGCGAGGTCCCCAAAGTGACGTTCAAGCAGTCCCTGGCCACCCTCAAGGGGAACCGCCCGCTGCTGATGCTCTGCATGTCCTCACTCCTGATGCTCACTGCCAGCACGGGCCTGTCCACCATCCAGGTCTACTACCTGCGCGATGTGCTGCAGAATGTCAGCCTCGCCCAGCCCATGGCCATCATCAACGTGGTCCTTGCCGTCATCGTCATCGTCCTCACGCCGGCCATGGTCCGCCGTTGGGGCAAGAAGGCCCTGTACCTGGCAGCCGGCACCCTGGTGGTCATTGGCTCCCTGATAATCATGCTCACCCCGCATTCACTGACCTACCTCGCCTTCACCGGCCTCGTCGTCAGCCTCCTGGGCGTCCAGATGATGAACATCGTTGTGTGGGCCCTCGAAGCGGACACCGTGGAATACGGCGAAGCACGTACCGGGGTCCGGACCGAAGGCATCATCTACTCCCTCTTCTCGTTCACCCGAAAGATGGGGCAGGCGCTGGGCGGTGCAGTGATGGCGTACGCCATCGCCAGCGCGGGATACATCCGCTCCGACACGGGCCAAAGTGAGGCAACCATCCAGGGCCTGCAGCTTGCCGCCGGACTGGTGCCGCTGGTTCTCTGCGTCCTGGGCATGGCCATCATGCGCTTCTACAAGCTCACCGATACGGCACACGCGGAAATCGTTGCGGAGATCAAGGCCCGCCAGGCTGTCTCTGCGTCAACAGGCAGCAGGACGGCCATCCACAGCAACCACCGCTGAGCTCCAACAAACACTGAAGCTCCCCCCGCTCCACCACCCCGGCAACCCGCCCGTCTTCGAAAGGACCAGCAGTGAAAATCATTGCCGCCGACGTCTTCGTGACCAGCCCGTCGCGCAACTTTGTTACCCTCCGGATCACCACCGAGGACGGTGTGACCGGCATTGGTGACGCCACCCTCAACGGCCGCGAGCTCGCGGTCGCCGCGTATCTGAAGGAGCACGTCGCACAGCTGCTGATCGGGAAGGACCCGCACCGGATCGAGGACACCTGGCAGTTCCTGTACCGGTCCTCGTACTGGCGGCGGGGCCCGGTGACCATGGCGGCCATCGCTGCGGTGGACATGGCGCTGTGGGACATCAAGGGCAAACTCGCCGGGATGCCGGTGTACCAGCTGCTCGGTGGTGCGTCGCGGAACGGGTTGCGGGCGTACGGGCATGCTTCGGGGGCGGATATTGAGTCGTTGTTTGATTCGGTCCGGGAGCATTTGGAGCTGGGGTACAAGTCGATCCGGATCCAGACCGCCGTCCCCGGCATCAAGGCTGTTTACGGTGTGGCGGCGCAGGCGCAGGCGTCGGGGGAGCGGTATGACTATGAGCCGGCCGGGCGGGGTGCGTTTCCGGTGGAGGAGGACTGGGATACCCGGGCGTACCTGCGGCACCTGCCCACCGTGTTCGAGGCGGTCCGGAACGAGTTCGGTCCGGAGATCCCGTTGCTGCATGACGGGCACCACCGGATGACGCCGATCCAGGCCGCGAAGCTGGGCAAGGCGTTGGAGCCGTATGACTTGTTCTGGTTGGAGGACTGCACCCCGGCGGAGAACCAGGAGGGTCTGCGCCTGGTCCGGCAGCACACCACCACGCCGTTGGCGATTGGGGAGATCTTCAATACCGTGTGGGATTACCAGACGCTGATCAAGGAACAGTTGATCGATTACGTCCGGGCAGCGTCCACGCATTTTGGCGGGATTTCCCCGTTGAAGAAGGTGATGGACTTCGCCGCGCAGTACCAGATCAAGTCCGGCTTCCACGGGCCGACGGACATTTCCCCGGTGGGGTTCGCGGCGCAGCTGCACGTGGGGTTGGCGATCCATAACTACGGGATCCAGGAGTACATGCAGCACTCGGATAAGACCAACGAGGTCTTCGAGCAGTCCATGACTTTCGTGGACGGCTATCTGCACCCGGGCGACAAGCCCGGGATCGGCGTCGAATTCAACGAGGAAGCCGCCGCAGCCTACCCGTACCAGCAGGCCTACCTGCCCTACAACCGCCTCGTCGACGGCACGGTGCATGACTGGTGAGCACGGCCACGACTGGTGAGGCACCAACAATGAGAAAGCACCGCATCATCGTTATGGGTGTTTCCGGCTGCGGCAAGACCACCATCGGCGACCTTGTGGCCCGCGAACTGGGTGTCCCGTTCCTGGACGGCGACTCCCTCCACCCTGTGGAGAACGTGGCCAAGATGGCAGCCGGCACCCCGCTGACGGACGAGGACCGCTGGCCCTGGCTCGCAACCGTGGGTGCGGAGTTGGCCAAGGCGGGCGAGGGCGGACTGGTCCTGGCCTGCTCGGCCCTGCGCCGCAGCTACCGGGATGCCATCAGGGCACAGGCTCCGGACACGGTCTTCCTGCATCTGAACGGCAGCAAGGAGGTCCTCGCGCAGCGCCTTGAAGGCAGGTCGGGCCACTTCATGCCCACCACGCTGCTGGACTCCCAGCTCGCCACTCTGGAACCGCTGCAGGAGGACGAAGCCGGCGTGGTGGTGGACATCGCCGCGCCCGTCCCGGACGTGGTGGCCCAGGCACTCAAGGGGATTGCCGCCGTCGTACGTCCTGCCAACGGTGCCCATGGCACCGCGCCGGGCCGGTTCGACGTCGACCTGGCGGCTGCCCCGTTCAATCTCGACGGCGACGCCATCGCCTGGGTGGAAGGCACCCTGGGTGCCATGACGCTCGAGGAGAAGATCGGGCAGCTCTTCATCAACCACAACAACGACTACTCACCCGGGTATCTGGACGGCGTGCTGGAAAATTACCATGTCGGCGGCATGCGGTACCGCCCGGGTCCCTCGATAGCCGTGCAGGAACACATCCGCTACGCACAGTCCAAAACCCGGATTCCCTTACTGATTGCATCCAACCCGGAGATGGGCGGAGCCGGCAGTTGCGACGACGGCACCTTCGTGTCCACGCACCTGCAGGCAGGCTCGCACCCGGACAAGGCCATCGCCCGGCAGATGGGGCAGGTGGCAGGAGTCGAAACGGCGGCCCTGGGATGCAACTGGGCGTTCGCGCCGATCGTGGACATCCACTACAACTGGCGGAACACCGTCATCTCCACGCGCTCATTCGGGAACACTCCGGAAATCGTGGTGGAGCGCGCCAAGGAATACTTCGACGGCATCAGTGAATCGCCCACGGCCTGCGCCATGAAGCACTTCCCAGGCGACGGAATTGACGAGCGCGACCAGCACGTCGTGACGTCCTACAACACCCTCCCTTATGAGGAGTGGAACCGGACGTACGGCCACGTGTACCGGGAGATGATCGCGCACGGCGTGCAGTCCATCATGGTGGGCCACATCGGGGCCCCGGAGGTTTCCCGGCATTTCCGGCCAGGCCTCTCTGACGCTGAGATCCTTCCCGCCACGTTGTCCCCGGAACTGCTGCAGGACCTGCTGCGCGGCGAACTCGGCTTCAACGGATTGGTGCTCACCGATGCGTCACAGATGGTGGGACTCACTCAGGCGCGGAAGCGCAGGGACCTGGTTCCGGCCACGATCGCTGCCGGCTGCGACATGTTCCTGTTCTTCCGCAACCCGGCCGAGGACTTCCAGTACATGCTGGAAGGCTACAAGTCCGGGATCATCACGGAGCAGCGGCTCCACGATGCGCTGCGGCGGATCCTTGGGCTGAAGGCGTCGCTGGGACTGCACCTGAAGCCCGCTGACCAACTGGTACCGCCTACGGAGGCGCTTGCGGTTATTGGATCCGCTGAGCACCGTTCCGTGGCTGCCGGGATTGCGGACAAGACCGTGACGCTGGTCAAGGACACTGCTGGCAACCTGCCCATCACCCCGCAGACGCATCCCCGGATCCGTTTGTACGGCATTTCCGGCGGCTCCGACTTCACCCGTGCCGATCCGCTGGCTTACCTGGAGGTGGTGAAGGAGGAACTCGAAGCGGCGGGTTTCGAAGTGCACCTGTTCCGCACCGCTGAGCAGCGTGAGGCGGCGGGGGAGATCGGGGTGAACTTCATGTCCATCATTTCGGAGGAAGCCACGGGGGACTACGCGGAGAAGTACGACGCTGCGTTTGTCTTCGCCAACGTCAAAGGCTTCGCGCAGGAGGCAGCCATCCGGATCAAGTGGTCCTCGCCGATGGCGGCGGAAATCCCGTGGTATGTCACGGAAGTTCCCACGGTGTTTGTCTCCCTGAACCAGCCGAACCACCTGATCGACGTGCCCATGGTCAAGACGGCGATCCACGCCCATGCGGGCACCCGGGAAGCCATCCGGGCAGCCGTGGAAAAGATCCAGGGCAAATCGGAGTTCCAGGGCACGTTCAACGACAACGTGTTCTGCGGGTCCTTCGACACCCGGCTTTAGGAACCAACTGAAAGAGGCGTTACCGCAGCAGCGGTAGCGCCTCTTTCATGCGTCAGGCCCGGGTGCCCGCTAGGCGTCTTCACGCTCCGGGTTCTCCAGCCGGAAGAAGTTGGACTGTCTCCCATCTGACCGCTGTTCCTGGTAGATGAAGTTGAGCCCACGGTCGTCAAACGTCTTGAACCACTCCTCCCAGCTGACTTCGCGAAGGTTCGCGTCCTTCTCCCTGAAGTCGATGCGCAGGACGCCCAGGTGGTCCCCGTGTTCCGTGCCGTCAACTGTCGCCGGAACGCCGCCGCGTTCTTCCGCCCACTGCCTGATGACCTCATGGTGTGTGGTCGCGAGGCTGCGTCCTTCGCGCTCGGGCTCCTCCTCGGTGGACGTAATTTCCTGCGAGTACTTCAACGACTTGGACGAGTCGTCGCCATGACGGATCCTGCCGCCGTCGGGGCCGGCTCCCAGGTCTTCCGCGTCGTCTGCCCCGGAGCGGCTGTTGTGGCCTTGGCCGTTATCCGCGTCTCCCTGCCGGGCCTGGGCCACCTCTTTCACCAGTTCTTCCTTGCGCATGCCCGAAGCGCCGGCGATGTGCTCCTTCTTGGCATCCTGGCGGAGTTCGTCCACCTTCTTGTTGCGCAGTTCGGTCTCACTCACATCAGGCGTATTCGGTGTCTGGTTACCCGGCTTGTCACTCATGGCATGTCCTCCTTTTGCGGAACTGTTGTGCAGGATCGAGAAATAATAAGGCTACTTACTTTCTAGCGCGTGCGGGACGGGACCGTCAAGCACTGGGTGCGGGTCAGCCGTGGACTGTGGGCTGAGGGGCCGGTACGGGGGGCTTTGGACTCTGGGTCCCGGGGAAGCCTGCCCATACGCTCCTTGCATCCAAATCCGGAGGAGCGATGCCATGACCAGCCTGACGCCGGGTTTCCTGGCTACCGTAAAAACGTCACAGCGGGGGAACCGGGCAAGTGCTGGTTTCCGCTCGGCTGGCTCGCGCTCGGCTGGCTCGCGCTCTGGTGGTTTGCGCCCTGGTGGTTTGCGCCCTTGGTTGCCGGCGGTTTTCGGCATTGCCGCCGCGGCCGGGTTCATTACGCATGGCCTCATGCCCCGGGCCTTGGGCACCTGGGGAGCGACGGAGCCGGAAAGATCGATGCCCCTTCCCGGCGACGAACTGATTCCCGCTCCGGCTGAAGTGCAGACCATGGCGGTCACCGTCCATGCCCCGCGGGAGGAAGTCTGGCCGTGGCTCCTGCAGATGGGGGTGGACCGTGCGGGCCTGTATTCCTACACCTGGGTGGAGAACGGGCTGCTCCATTTGGGCGTCACCAATGCGGACCGCATCCACCCCGAGTGGCAGGACCTCCAGGTGGGAGACATTATTGCCTTCATGCCGGAAGGTTATCCGGGCGGACGCAGTGGGCCGCGTGTGGTGGATATCGAGAGCTGCCGCCATCTGGTCCTGGACTTGAGCCCTGGTGCGCCGCCGGGGACGGTCACCGGGACCTGGCAGTTTGTCCTGCAGGATGCCGGTGGTGCGGGGACCAGGCTGCTGCTCCGCACCCGGTCCGGCCCCGGACGGCCGTGGGGTCTTCGCCTGATGGATTTCGTCCTTCGGCCGGGCTACCTCGTCATGGATCGTGCCATGCTGCTGGGGATCAAAAGACGCGCCGGCAGGGACGCACAAAGGAAGCCGCCGCCGTCGGCGCAGCAGTGACAGCTACGCTCTCAGCGCTCAGTGCGAAGCGCCTTGCCCGGCGTGCCGGCCCGGTTGCCCTGCTCCGAAAGCCAAAGCAGGGCATCGGGGGCGTTGGTGAAATATGCCGTGGGAGTCAGGGACCGCCGGGAAAACGCCGCCACGACCTTGCCCATCGGGCCATCCCCAATGAGGGCGACGGCGGAGAACCCCCGGTAGGCATTCATGCCGGCCCTGGCCTCGGGCGTCAATCCCGCAACCCCCGCGAGGTCAACAAGAAGAGGCAGGATCCGGCCGCCGCTGAGGCCTTCCAGGACCCGCGCCGCCCGTACGGCAATGTCATAGGTTATGAGGACTTCCGGGCTCCACTGCAAACGCAGCACGCCATTGTCGAAAGAGGCAGTAAAGAATTCGTTCATTCCCGTCCTGGATTCTCATTGAGGACTTGTATTCCAGAGCTTGGACTAATTCAGGCCCATTCTGCCTGATGGTGACGACAATAGGTGCAGCGGCAGCCAGGGACTCATTGCTGGCCAGGGCAAAGTGCCGGTCCGGGACAAACGGTGGGCCCCGGCTGCGCGCTTTTCCGGCTGTGTAGCCTGAAGCAGTGGACCTCTCATGTGAACTCGCTGACGGCATTATTCTCCGTCCCGTACAGGCTGCCGACGCAGGGCCGCTGGCTGAGGCGCTCCAGACCAACCGTTCCCACCTTGCCCCGTGGGAACCGGCCAGGGCGGAGGAGTTCTACACCGTCGAAGGCCAGCGCGAGGTGATCAGGAGAAGGCAGACTGACCTTGAATCAGGCGCAGCGCTTTCCATGGTGCTGACTGGCGGGGACGGCATTCTGGGACTCCTGACGCTCAGCTCGATCGTCCGGGGCGCATTCCAAAACGCCCACGTCGGCTACTGGATCGCCCAGTCTGTCCAGGGCCGGGGGCTGATGACAGCAGCGGTGGCCGCGGCCGTCGGCATCGCGAAAGATGGACTCGGACTCCACCGCCTCGAAGCAGCCACCCTGGTGCGCAATGCGGCATCGCAGAGGGTGCTCGAGAAGAATGGTTTTGAGGCCTACGGCACGGCGCGCGCCTACCTTCGGATCGCCGGCCAGTGGCAGGATCACCGCATCTACCAGCGGCTTCTCTAACCGCCGCGCCGTTTGGACGCGCGGTTTGGAACAGGCCCGACGACGGTCCCAGGCATTACGCAGCGGCCCGGGCACCCTCTTGGGAAGGTTTTTCAGCGCATCGGCGCCACGTGGGAAGATGTCTCGGCCGGAGCCGCTCAAGCATGTGCGCGGCATAACGTCGATATGTGGAGGTCATATGCGCGCGATTGTCTTGGATCAGATAGCAGGCCCGCTCGCCGTCCGGGAGGTTGGAGAGCCTGAGGTGCCGATGGGCGGCGTCGTCATCAGCGTCGTTGCCACGGGGCTCTGCCGCAGCGACTGGCATGCCTGGGCCGGACATGACGACATAGCGCTGCCGCACGTCCCGGGCCACGAGTTCGCCGGAGTCGTTGCCAGTGTCGGTCCGGGAGTGACGAAGTGGACGGCCGGCGACCGGGTTACCGCACCATTCGTCGAGGGCTGCGGCACCTGCCAGTGGTGCCTCGGCGGCAACGCGCAGGTTTGCCCGGAGCAGCAACAGCCTGGCTTCACCCACTGGGGTTCGTTTGCCGGGCAGGTCGTGATCCATGCGGCGGACACCAATCTCGTGGCCATTCCCGAGGGCGTCAGCTTCGAGGCAGCCGCCAGTCTGGGATGCCGGTTCGCCACTGCCTACCGTGCGCTGACCGGCCGGGCGGACCTTAATGCCGATGAATGGGTTACCGTCATCGGGGCAGGCGGCGTGGGGCTCAGCACCGTCATGATCGCCAAGGCACTCGGCGGCAAAGTGATCGCTGTTGACCGGAACCCGGCCGCCCTTGAGGTGGCTGCGCGCCTCGGCGCAGACCACGTCCTGGTTGCAGACGGTTCAGACATTCCGGCGCAGGTGCAGGCCCTCACGGGAGGGAGCCATGTCTCCGTCGACGCCGTCGGCAGCGAGCAGACGTGCGCCGACGCACTCTTGAGCCTGCGCCGCCGGGGCCGGCACGTCCAGATCGGTCTCCTGCCGCCGGTGGAAGGCCACCCCCGTGTGCCCATGGCGCGGGTGATTGCGTGGGAACTGGACGTCTTTGGAAGCCACGGGATGGCCGCGGCGGACTACCCCGGAATGCTCGCCTTGATTGAGTCGGGAGCGCTCGAACCGCAGAAGTTGATCGAACGCGTGATTGGTCTGGAGGAGGCTGCCGAAATGCTGCCCCGGCTTGATACCGCCAATGTTGCGGGCATGACGATGATCGATCCCACCCGCTGAGGCTTTCGTTGCCAACAGGTGGGTAGTCCACATCCTGGCGTCACTTGGAGGCACCTTTTCCCCGGGATGAAGAAAGGCCCTGCTTCCCTTTTGCAAGGGAAGCAGGGCCTTTCTACATGGCGGTGACGGTGGGATTTGAACCCACGTTGGCTTTTACACCAAACAACATTTCGAGTGTTGCACCTTCGGCCGCTCGGACACGTCACCAACCTCAATAGGGTACCGGAGCAAGGCCTGCATCCCCAAAACGTGCGTAAGCCAAGCCAGTGCTTCGGCGGCCGGTATTGATTGTCAGACCCCCTTGTCATGATGGGTTTATGGGGAAATCGGCGGTGGTGAAGGCGTTTGGGGAGATCCGTGCTGCCCTTGCTGTGCTGAATGCAGAGGTTGATGCCGTGGTGGAGGGGGCCGGTGCGGTGCCTTTTTCTGCGGCGGACCCGTTGGCTGGTTTGGCGGATGGTTGCCTGGAGATTTTGGCCGGGTCCCGTGACGTGGAGGCCCGGATCGCAGGTTTGAAGGCGAAGGCCGCCGTTGGGTATGCGGAGAGCGCCGCGGCTGTTGCGGGCCCGGATGTTCCGGTGCAGGCGCAGGAGATGGCGGCCGCGGCGGAAATCGGGTGCGTTTTGGCGCTGGGGCCGCGGGCGGCGGGTTCGTTCCTGGCCACCTCGCACGCTGTCACGGCGACGTTGCCGCGGACGTTGGAGGCTTTGCAGGCCGGGGTGATCTCCTGGCAGCACGCGGTGGTGATGGCCGATGAGACAGCGTGTTTGGATGCCGCGGGGGCGGCGGCGTTGGAAGCCCATTTCCTGGACCCGGACGCACCGGACCCGGCGCGGGGGTGCCCGGTGGGGCAGCTTCCGGCGCACCGGTTCAAGGCTAAGGCCCGCACCTGGCGGGAACGCCACCAGGCCGGGTCCATCGAACAACGCCACGCCAAAGGGGTGGTGGACCGGCGGGTGGAGTTCCGGCCGGACCAGGACGGGATGGCCTGGCTGTCCGCCTACTTGCCCGCGGACCAGGCCCAGGCCGGGTGGAACCGGCTCACCGCGTCCGCCCGGGCCCTGCAGGGACCCGATGAATGCCGCACCATGACCCAACTGCGTGCGGACACCTTCGCCAACGCGATCCTCACCAACGGCACACCAAACGACAGCGACACCCGCGGCAGTGACAGCACCAGCGGCAGCTCCAGCGACGGTGCGGGTGCGATCCGGGTGCAGTCGCCGATCCGGGCGCAGGTGCTGGTCACGGTCCCGGTGTTCTCCCTGATGGGCCTGACGGATGAGGCGGCGATGCTGGATGGGTACGGTCCCATCCCGCCGTCAATGGCCCGGGAACTGGTGGCCTCCGGTGCGGGGTCGTTCTACCGGGTGCTGGTGGACCCGCGGGATGGGGCACCATTGGAAATCGGCCGGACAAGCTACAGGGTCACCGGGGTCATGCGGGCGTGGTTGCGGATGCGGGACGGGAAGTGCCCGTTCCCGGGGTGCAGCAACAATTCCTTGGACAACGATGCCGACCACATCCTCGCCTGGGCCAAGGGCGGTACCACCGGAATCAGCAACCTGGGACAGCCCTGCCCGAAACACCACAAACTCCGCCACACCACGGCCTGGAAACCCACACCCGCCACCAAGAACGAACCACCCGGCTGGACCTCACCCACCGGCCGCCACTACCAAAGCGAACACCAAGACTGGGACCCACCACGCTGGCCTTCGGGATTCCTGCAAGGTGAAAGGTGCATGCCAGGTGGGCAA
Organism: Pseudarthrobacter sp. rb; assembly: GCF_056389225.1. NCBI lineage: Bacteria > Bacillati > Actinomycetota > Actinomycetes > Micrococcales > Micrococcaceae > Pseudarthrobacter > Pseudarthrobacter sp. rb. The sequence goes on from NZ_JBWJAR010000011.1 coordinate 48,871, forward strand.
ATCATGCCGGGCGAAGAGCTGGTGCCTGGAGAGCTGAGCCTTGCCAAACAGCGCAGCATCCTTGAAGAAGCGCTCCGCCAACACCTTGTCTCTTGAAACAATGAACCCCGCCACGCGCCGTCGGACTTTCCCCGTCCCTGCGCGTCCGGTTAGATTCATCAGCAAGATGACAAATTCACAGACTCCGATCCACGCAACCGCATACTGGACCACTGCCAAGGAGCACGGCGAGCTCAGAACCGAGGACGTGCGGGCCCCGGGGCCCGGTGAAGCGCTGGTCCGTGCCCTCTACTCCGGCATCAGCAAGGGCACCGAAATGGTGGTCCACGCCGGGGCAGTGCCGCCGCGGGTCGCGGAGGAAATGCGGGCCCCGCACCAGGAAGGCCAGTTCCCCGGGCCGGTGAAATTCGGCTACCTGTCTGTCGGCATCGTGGAGGAAGGGCCCGAGGGGTGGAAAGGCCAGCGCGTCTTTTGCCTGAACCCGCACCAGGACCTCTACGTGGTTCCGGTGGAGTCCTTGACCAGGATTCCCGACGACGTCCCCTCCCGGCGTGCGGTCCTTACCGGAACGGTGGAAACAGCAGTCAACGCCCTGTGGGAAGCCGGGCCGCGGCTGGGGGACAGGGTTGCGGTCGTGGGTGCAGGCCTGGTGGGCGGCATGGTGGCCACGCTCCTGCGCACTTTCCCGCTGCAACGCCTTCAGCTGGTGGACCTCGATCCCGGCAGGAAGCGGCTCGCGGACACCCTGGGCGTGGACTTCGCACACCCCGACGACGCCCTGGCCGACTGCGACATCGTGTTCCATTGCTCGGCCTCGCAGGAAGGCCTCGAACGCAGCCTGCAGTTGGTCGGCGATGACGGCGACGTCATCGAGATGTCCTGGTACGCCAACCGGGAAGTCACTGTCCCGCTGGGGGAGGACTTCCACGCACGGCGGCTGTCCATCAGGGCCAGCCAGGTAGGCATGGTGGCGCGTGCGCGGCGCCACCGCCGCACCAATGCGGACCGCCTGGACCTGGCAGTGTCGCTGCTGAAGGATCCCGTCTTCGACGCATTCCTGACCGGCTCTTCCAAGTTCGAGGACCTGCCCGGCGTCGTCCAAAGCCTGGCCGACGGCACCCTTGAAGCCCTGTGCCACGTCGTCGAGTACCCCGCCACCAACCAAGCACCCACCCCAGCCGCCCACGACTCCGAAAACTTGAGGTAACCCATGTTCAGCCTGACAGTCCGCCGCCACTTCATGATCGCCCACAGTCTTCCCCGTGAAGGGTTCGGCCCGGCCCAGGGACTCCACGGGGCAACCTTCGTCGCCGAGGTGACCTTCCGTCGTCGTGCCCTGAACGATGACGCGATCGTCCTGGACATCGGCGCCGCCGGAACCATCATCGAGGAAGTGCTGGCCGGCCTGAACTACCGCAACCTCGACGAGCACCCGGATTTCGAAGGCAAGCTCACCACCACGGAAGCGCTCGCCCAGTACATCGCCCAGGAAGTGGCCGCCAGGATCAAGGACAGCGACGACGGCCGCGAACTCGCAGGCCTCGACGTCACGCTGCGCGAGAATCCGGACGCGTGGGCCGCCTATTCCCTGGACCTCACCGCCTGACCGTGCGCCACATCCGGCTGCTGGTCCCCGGCAACATCCGCCACAGCTCAGGCGGCAACGTCTACAACGCCCGCCTGGTTGAAGGGCTGCGGGAACTTGGCGCCGCGGTGGACGTGATCAGCGTTGAGGGGGACTGGCCGCAAGCCGGCGCCAGGGAACAACGCCGGCTGGGCGCCTTCCTCGAAACAAGCGAACCTGTGGCGGGTCCCGGGCGGCCAGTGGCGATCGTTGACGGGCTGGTGGCCGTTGGTGCCCCGGCTGAACTGGAAGCCGCGGCCAGGACGGGACAGGAAACATGGGTGCTGGTGCATATGCCGGTGCCGGAAAGTTCAGGCGCATCAGCCCTTGCAGACGAGGCCAGGGCCCTCAGGGCAGCAGCGGGTGTGATCTGCACCAGCACCTGGGCGGCGTCTGTCCTGATCGAAAGAGGGCTTCCGCAGGCACACGTCGCCCTGCCCGGAGTCGACCCCGCAGCCCAAGCCGGCGGTTCCACGCCTCCGCACCTGGCAGTGGTCGCCGCCTTGCTGCCCAATAAGGACCAGATGCTGGCTGTGGAAGCACTCGCCCTGGTCCAGGACCTTCCTTGGACCGCGTCCCTGGTGGGCTCGGACCAGGCAGACCCCAACTACGCGCGGGAAGTCCGGGCTGCCATCACGGAGAACGCGCTGCAGGAACGGGTGCGGTGCACCGGTGAGCTCGCCGGCGAAGCGCTGGAAGCTGAATGGGCGCGGACGGATCTCAGCCTCCTGGTGTCCCGGCAGGAGGCGTTCGGCATGGCCGTCACCGAGTCCCTGGCCCACGGCATCCCGGTCCTGGTCCGTGAAGGGACAGGGGCGGTTGAGGCGCTGGGGCTGGCGGGATTAACAGCGGCCGACGGCGGACCCCGGCTTCCCGGGGCAGCTCTGCCACTTCCGGAAGGTGGTCAGGAGAGCCCAGGCCTGCTGGCCGGCGTCCTGCGCCACTGGCTTCAGGACCCGGACACCAGGGAAAGCTGGCGCGCGGCAGCGCTGGAGGCGCGGACACGCCTTCCGGACTGGAGTACTACGGCAAGGGGAGTGCTGGCCCTGCTGGCGGAACAGGACTAGAGGCTGCTCCGCGGTGCCCGGCGAAAAACCCGCGCAGCAACAAGGCGCACTCATCCTCGCGGACTCCCGGGTACACCTCAACCCAGTGGTTGAGCCGGCGTTCGCGGAGGACGTCGAACACCGAGCCTGCGGCGCCGGCCTTCTCGTCCCAGGCCCCGAACACCACCCGCGGGATCCGGGCCAGGACAATTGCTCCGGCACACATCGCGCAGGGTTCCAGCGTGACCACCAGCGTGCAGTCGGACAACCGCCAGCCGTCGCCGCGGCCGCCGTCGAGCCGTGCCCGTTCCTGCAGCCGCCCCGCCGCTTCGCGGATAGCCACCACCTCGGCATGGGCCGTAGGATCGCCCAGTTCCTCCCGCTGGTTCCGGCCGGAACCCAGCACCCCGCCGTCGGGCCCTATCACCACGGCGCCGATGGGAACATCCTCCGTGGCGAGTGCCCTGCGTGCTTCCGCCAGGGCAAGGCCCATCCAGGCATCATATTTCTTTTCGGGCAACGGCATGGCTCAATGATAGTTTCGGGGATACTCAGGTTACTTACGGATGCCGGGAGGCACCATGGACACTCTTCGGGATCGGCTAGGTCTCTGGTTCAAACCTTACGCGGCGCTCGTCCTCACCATCCTTGTGGGCGGCGTCATCATCGTGTCCCTGGCATTGCTGGGCGCCGAGGTGTACGACAACGTGGTGGATTCTGCCGGCCTGGCCAACCTGGACAAGCCGGCCCTGGCCCTGGCCGAGAGCCTGCGCAGCCCCGGACTTGATGCGTTCGTTACCGGCTTCACCAACATCGGCGGCGGCATCGGCATGCCCATCCTTGCCAGCATCCTCACCGCCTGGCTGACGTTCCTCAGCCGGAACTGGCGACCGCTCGTCCTGATCGGCGGTGCGGCGGGGGTCTCCATCATGGCCACCACCTTTGGCAAGAAACTGGTGGGCCGCACCCGCCCGGACCATGCGGACGCGGTGCCCCCTTACGAGGATTCACCGTCCTTCCCAAGCGGCCACACCCTAAATACCACCGTGGTGATCAGCCTGGTGGCCTACCTCATCTGCCTCCAGTTCAACACCATGCTGGTACGGGTCACCGCCATCACGGCCGGCGCGCTCTTCATCATCGCCATGGGGCTGAGCCGCGTCTTCCTTGGCCACCACTGGCTGACGGACGTCATGGCCGGGTGGCTGCTGGGCCTCACCTGGGTGGGCGTGGTGATCCTGGCGCACAGGCTGTTCCACCTGGTCCGCAGGCGGGAGCACGCCGGTGCGGCTCCGTCGTTCGACCGTCCGATCGTCCGGGATGTGGTGGCCGAGGAAGTGCACCACCACGGCGACGGCGGCAAGGAGCATGCCCGCGGCAGCCACAACAAGGACACCGCCGGATGATAGTTTTGGGGGATGCGTACTCTCGTTGTTGACCACCCCCTGGTCGCCCACAAGCTCACCGTCCTGCGGGACAAGAACACGCCGTCGCCGGTCTTCCGCCAGCTGACGGAAGAGCTGGTGACCTTGCTGGCCTACGAAGCCACGCGGGAGGTCCGCACGGAGCCCGTCACCATCGAGACGCCTGTCAGCACCACCATCGGCACGGCGTTCACCAAGCCCACCCCGCTGGTGGTCCCCATCCTGCGCGCGGGGCTGGGCATGCTGGAGGGCATGACCAAGCTGGTTCCCACCGCCGAGGTGGGCTTCCTGGGCATGGCCCGGGACGAGGAGACGCTGGACATCATCACCTACGCGGAGCGCCTGCCGGAGGACCTGACCGGCCGCCAGGTGTTCGTCCTGGATCCCATGCTGGCCACCGGCGGCACGTTGCGCGAGGCCATCAAGTTCCTGTTCAAGCGGGGCGCGTCGGACGTCACCTGCATCTGCCTGCTGGCCGCTCCCGAAGGCCTGGCCAAGCTGGAGGAGGAACTGGGCGACGCAAACGTGCACATCGTCCTGGCCTCCATCGACGAGAAACTCAACGAGAAGTCCTACATTGTTCCCGGCCTGGGCGATGCAGGCGACCGCCTGTACGGCATCGCAGGGTAGTTTTCACCCTTTTTTGAAGCCGTCCCCGCCGCTAGCCTGTGCGGATGGACTGGAAACTCGAACTTGTCTATGTCCCCGTGTCCGACGTTGACCGGGCCAAGGATTTCTACGTCAACAAGGTGGGCTTCAACGCCGACTACGACGAGCGGCCTTCGGACGACATCCGCTTTTTGCAGTTGACCCCGCCCGGGTCGGCCTGCTCCATCTGCATGGGCGAGGGGCTCCTGGACGCCCCACCCGGCACGGGAACCACGCTACAGATGGTGGTGGACGACATCCAGGCAGCGCACGACCACCTGAGGAACAACGGTGTGGACGTCAGTGACATCGAGGTGCTGCCGTGGGGCCACTTTGTCTACTTCGCCGATCCGGACGGAAACAAGTGGTCCGTCCAATACATCCCGTGGCGGAACGCTGGGACGGACGCAACCCCAAGCACCGCAACCCCAAGCACCGCACCATGAGGCACTGCAGCTGAAGCACCCTGAGGTTAAGGCACTCTTGGTTAGAGCACCACGGCCCGCATCCCTATGGATGCGGGCCGTAAATGACGCTGCAATTCCCTGCTGTGGCCCTGCCCAAGGCGTACGACGGCGGGGAGCCGGCACGCGCCGTCGGCCGCGGTCAATGCAGGGAAGGCTCCGCGGAAGGTGGTCCTTCGGCGCGAAGCCGCAGGGGAGCGGTGGCTAGTACCAGTTGTGCGCCAGGTGGAAGTTGAGCGCACCGCACGGGGAGGCATAGCTGAGCTTGATGTAGTTCAGGCCCCAGTTGATCTGCGTGCGGTAATTGGTGAGGTAGTCGGCGCCGGAGCTGGCCATCTTCTCAGCAGGGAGGGACTGGACGATTCCGTACGCACCGCTGCTGGGATTGGTGGCCGTAGTGGTCCAGTCCGATTCCTTGGTCCACAGCGTTTGGAGGCACTGCATCTGGTCCGGACCCCATCCGTACGTGGCCAACTGGCTGGCGGCGTAGGCCTGGGCGCCGGCGGGGTCGTTGATTGCGACGGCGGGTGCCGGCTCCGGAGCCGGGGCGGGCTCGGGTGCAGGTGCAGGTGCAGGCGCCGGCGCGACCGGCGCGGGAGCGGGCTCCGCCGCCTGTGGTGCCACTGCGATTGCAGCGGGAGCGGGGCTCGCCGCCGGGTTGGAACGGATCTCACTCTTCTCGATGCTCATCTGGGCATCGGACGCTGCCTGGGTTGCCTGGGTTGATGACACCGGGGCCATGCTGCTGGTGGCCTGGCCGGCTGCGCCGACCCCAACCAGCACCGCGCAGGATGCTGCGAGGATTCCGGCCCGGCGGCCCAGGGTGGTTTTCTTTGCCTGCTGCGTGGCCTTATGTTTAGCCTTGGCATGCAGGCGTGCTTCTGCCGTGTTTTTGAACATGATTGATCGCCTCTCACACCTGCGGAGTTAGCTGTCGGGTTCGGATGAGGGCATCCGGCCGTACGGAAAATCACGTACTGGCTTAACCCCAAGGGCGTTCATTGCCCGGGACGGTGGGTCCCCCGCCTCTGCCGTTGCTCAATCGGAAATCCGGGGAAGCGGCAGAGCTTGGCGTCAACCCGGGATATGCGGCCCGAACGGGGACCGCACCCAATCGACGGTACAGGAAGATCAAGTGAAAGTCACATTTAGGTAACGGAAGTCACGGGCGGCAGCGCGTCGGGTTGCCCGGCTGCGACGGGGAGTATCCGGGTGGGGACCTGCCCGGCCGGGCATCATGCAGCCCCGGCACTCGCGTGCCAAGCCATCATGCAGCCCGGGACGGGGCGTCCTCGTCAGTGGCCGGTCAGTTCGTAAACCGTAGTGCCGCCAATGCTCTGCGACGTGAAATTGGCTGCCACCCACTCCGCGATCCGGCTGGCAGCGTCGGAACCGCTGTTGGAGCGCATGGCTCCGCCGCCGATGAAGTAATGGATCTCTCCCAGGTCTACCAGGTCCTGGAACTGCGCCAACGTGGGGGAGGGGTCGGTACCGTTGAAGCCGCCCACCGCCATGACCGGCAGCTCCGTTGCCAGTTGGTAACCTGCGGCGTTGTTGGAGCCCACCACGGCCGCGGCCCAGGTGTAACTCGAGGCGCTGCTCTTGAGCGCGGCGACCAGATCAGCCGACGGCGTGGGCGCACGCAGGAGGCCGCCCGCGCCACCCCCGCGGCCGCCGGCGAAGCCCGTGCCGCCCTGGGCATTCGGCTGCCGGAAGCCCTGCCCCGTATTGCCCTGTGCCGTACTGCCCGGGTTTGTGTTGCCCCGCCCCGCAATACCTGTAGGGCCGGTGCTGTTCGCGCCGGAGCCGTTCCGGCTGTTCCGGACGCCGGCGGGGGCACCGCCTGGCCCTGCGCCGAATCCGGAAATGGGGCCGGCACTGACAATTGCCCCACTGTGCGCTGTGGACGCGGTGGAGATGGAGAAGGCCAGCGGCCCGGCGAGCGTTGCAGCGATGGCCAGCGCCGCCGTCGTCCGCTGCACCGAACGCATGCCCAGGAACTGGCTGAAGCCCGCGCCTGCTGCCCCGGCCAGCCCGCCTGCAAGGACCACCCACCGCAGCCACGGACCGTAGGCCGAGGTGGTGCCCAGCAGGAAGAACGCCGTCAGGGCTGCCGCGGCCACTGCAGCCGCGAGCCCGATTGCGGCGGCCGCCTGCTGCCTGCGCTGCCACAGCAGACCTGCACCCAGGCCGGTCAGCCCGGCGATGCCCGGCGCCAGCGCCACCGCGTAGTAGGGGTGGATGATGCCTGCCATGAAGCTGAACACCAGGCCGGTCACCAGCACCCAGGAGCCCCAGACCAGCACGGACGCCCGCACCGGATCCGTCCGCGATGCACGCCGGCCGACCCACAGCAGGCCGGCCGCAAGGATCAGGGCGGAGGGCAGCAGCCAGGCGATCTGGCCACCGAACTCATTGTTGAACATCCGGAACAGGCCGGGAACGCCCCAGCCGTTGCCGCCACCCACGCTGCCCGTTTCGTCGCCCGTCAGCCGGCCCAGTCCGTTGTAGCCAAGGGTCAGCTCCAGGATGGAGTTGTCCTGCGAACCGCCAATGTAGGGCCGCATGTTGGCCGGCGTCAGCTGCACGGCCACGAGCCACCAGCCCGCGGAAACCACCATCGCCGCCCCCGCCGCGGCCAGCCGCAGCACGCGCCGGCCCAGCCTGCCCGGCCCCGCAACCGTGTAGGCCACGGCAAAACCGGGAACCACCAGCAGGACCTGCAGCTGCTTGGCCAGGAATCCAAAGCCCAGGAACACCCCGGCCAGCAGGAGCCAGCGCAGCCGGTCCTCCTGGACCGCGCGGAGTACCGCGTACGCGGCCGCCGTCATGAGCAGCACCAGCAGGGCATCCGGGTTGTTGAACCGGAACATCAGTGTGGCAACCGGGGTGAGGGCCAACACCGCGGCCCCCAGCAAACCCGCCCGGTGGGCGGTGGTGGCATCTCCGGTGGCGTGCGCCGCGGTCCGGCGCACGGACAGGTAGAGCAGCCAGACGGCGGCAACGCCCATCAGCGCTTGCGGAACCAGGATGCTCCACGGGTTCAGCCCAAAGAGCCGGACCGACAACCCCATGACCCACAGGGAGGCCGGCGGCTTGTCCACGGTGATGGAGTTGGCGGCGTCAGAGGAACCGAAGAACCAGGCAGTCCAGTCCTGTGAGCCGGCCTGGGCGGCAGCGGAGTAGAAGGCGTTGGCCCAGCCGGACGCCCCGAGGTTCCAGAGGTACAGAACCGCCGCGCCCGCCAGCAGCGCTGCCAGTTCCAGGTGCCGCCGGCGGGCCAGGGGATCCCGATGCCGGCTGGCGGGCCGGGTCCCCTGGGCCGTGGCGGCCCCGCCCCCTCCCGACGCACGGGGCAGGAGGGGGCGCGTGAACCCGGTTGTTGGGCTTGAAGGCATGGAGCTGGGGTAGTGGCTGGCCATGGCGGGCTACTTGGTCAGGTCGTAGAGAGTGGAATTGCCCACGGTCTGGGCCTGGAAGTTGGCCTGCACCCAGGCGGCCACCTCCGAGTTGCCGCCCCGGCCGCCCATGCCGCCGCCCTGGATGTAATATCCGATCTCACCCTTGGATACCATGTCCTGGAACTGGGCGAGCGTGGGGTACGGATCCCCGCCGTTCCACCCGCCGAGCGCGATGACGTTGGTGTTCGTGGCAAGTTCCAAGCTGGCTGCCTGGCTGGCGCCGGAGACGATCGCGGACCACTTCGTGGTGGTGGAGGAGAGCAACGCGGTCACTGCGGCGTCGGCCGTTCCCTCACCGGGCCCGCCCGCTCCGCCGGGACCACCGGCCCCGTCGGCTGCGCCGCCCATTCCGTCTGCGGGATCAAACCCGTTAGTGGGGTCAAACCTGTCGGTTCCGGTGGCGGCGTCCGTGCCGCCGCTGCGGTCGCCGCGGAAACCAGCTGCCCGGTTCCCAAAGCCCCCTGCCGCCGAACCTGCGGGCCCCGACGTCGGAATGGAACCCGAATGGGCGGACGCCGCGGTGGCGACGGTCCAGGCACCCGCCCCGACTCCTCCGGCCAGGAGGGATACGACGACGACGGCGGCAGCGCCCGCGCGCCGGAACCGTCCGGCCGTGCCAAGGCCGTCAACGCGGAGCAGGAGGCCCGCGGCTGCAAGGACGCCAAGGACGATGACGACGATGCGCAGCCAGGGGAGCCAGGACGCGTCGCGGCCCAGGAGGACCGCCGACCAGATGGAGGTGCCCAGGACGGTTGCGGCCAGGACAATCCTGGCCGGCCAGGAGGCCCGGCCGCGCCAGAGCTCCACCGCGCCGGTTCCCACCAATGCCGCGATCGCCGGTGCCAGCGCCACAGAGTAGTACGGGTGGACAATGCCGCTCATGAAACTGAACACACCCGCGGTGACCAGGAGCCAGCCGCCCCACAGGATCAGCGACGCGCGGCCCATCGAAGTGCGGGCTTCCCGCCGGGTGAACCAGAGGCCGGCAGCCAGCAGGACGAGGGCGGCGGGCAGCAGCCATGACACTTCGCCGCCAAAGCTCGTCCCGAACATCCGCAGCAGGCCAGCAGCCCCGCCGAATCCGCTGTTGCCGCCGCCGAAACCGCCGCCGGGACCGCCGGCCGCACCGCCCGCTCCGCCGCCGGGCATGCCTTCACCCGAGCCGGTGATGCGGGCCAGGCCGTTGTAGCCGAAGGTCAGCTCCAGGAAGCTGTTGGTGGTGGAGCCGGCCATGTACGGGCGGGCCGAAGCCGGTGTCAGCTGGAAGAGGGCGATGTAGCTGCCGGCCACCACGATGATGCCTCCCAGTGCGCCCATGAGGTGCGCCAGCCGGCGACCGATCGAGGTGGGGGCTGCCCACAGGTAGGCCAGTCCCAGCGCCGGAACGACCAGGAAGCCCTGCAGCATCTTGGTGAGGAAAGCCAGGCCGATCACGGCTCCAGCCGCAACAAGCCACTTCCAGCCCGCCCGTTCGGTGGCCCGGATGGTGAAGTATGCCGCCAGCACCAGGCACAGGGTGAGCATGGCGTCGGGGTTGTTGAACTTGAACATGAGCGCAGCCACTGGCGTCAGCGCCAGCGCGGCGCCGGCCAGCAGGCCTGCGGCCGGTCCTGAGACCCTCTTGACCGCCAGGTAGAGGACGCCGACGGCGGCCGCGCCCATGAGTGCCTCGGGCACCAGCATGCTGAGAGACGAGAATCCGAAAATGCGGCCCGCCAGGGCTGGAATCCACAGTGCCGCCGGGGGCTTGTCAACCGTGATGGCGTTTCCGGCGTCGAGCGATCCGAAGAGGAACGCGGTCCAGTCCTTGGTACCCGCCTGGATGGCCGCGGCGTAGAACGAGTTCCCGTAGCCGGTGGCGGCAAGGTTCCACAGGTACAGGACCGCCGTGGCCACCAGGAGCGCGGCGGCCGAGGGGCGCACCCAGCGCGGCTGGCTGCCGAAGGCGAAGCGCGCCCAGCGCGGGGCGGGTTGTGAAGCTCCCGCGGCAGAGGCCGGGCCGCCGGCGTTTGCGGGCCGCGGTGTGGCAGTTGAGCCGGTGCCTGCCGGTGAGATGGTGGAGGTCATGGTGCACCCGTTTCTGTGGAGGTGGTGGCGTGGGTTGTCTTGTTGGTGCCGGCTCCCCGGAAGACCCAGAGCCGGAACAGCAGGAACCGCACTGCCGTGGCAGCCAGGTTCGCCGCCACCACGGTGAGGACTTCCATCCACCGGTCGGGCGTCGTGGTCCGGTGGACCAGGGCGAGCGCCCCGGAGGTGAGCACCAGGCCGATGCCGAACACGATCAGCCCCTCAAAATGGTGCCGGACCGGGTTTCCGCCCTGGATCCCGAACGTGAAGCGCCGGTTGGCCCCGGTATTGGCCACGGCCGTGACCAGCAGGGCAAGGAAGTTGGCCAGCTGCGGATCCATGAAGCCCCGGCAGAACAGGAAGATCAGCAGGTAGGCCAGCGTTGAGGCGGCGCCGATGGCGGCGAACCGGACCAGCTGGCCGAACAGGCTGCTGCCGCGGGTCTGTTCGCCAGCCCGGGACGACGCCGGGAGCGGGCCCCTGGCAAGGGCGGCGCGCAGTTCCGGAACCGGGATGCGCCCGTAGACCAGGTCGCGGGTGAGCCGGGCCATTCCACGGACGTCGGCCAGCGCTGTGCGGACCACGTCCACACTGGAGTCGGGATCGTCGACCCAGTCCACGGGAACTTCGTGGACGCGCAGGCCGCAGCGCTCAGCCAGGACCAGGAGCTCGGTGTCGAAGAACCAGGAATTGTCAACGGTGTAGGGGAGGATCTGCTGCGCGACGTCGGCACGGATTGCTTTGAATCCGCACTGGGCGTCACTGAACCGGGCAGCCATCAGCGAGTGGAGCATCAGGTTGTAGCTGCGCGAGATGAACTCCCGCTTGGGTCCGCGGACAACCCGGGAGTTGCGGGTCAGCCGGGTGCCGATTGCGAGGTCGGAGTGCCCGGAAATCAGGGGTGCCAGCAACGGGGGCAGGGCTGCCAGGTCGGTGGAAAGGTCCACGTCCATGTAGGCCAGGACCGGCGACGGGGACGCGAGCCATACCTTGCGCAGCGCGTTCCCGCGACCCTTCTCATCGAGGTGTACCACGGCGACCTCCGGGAACTCGCGGGCCAGCCGTTCGGCGATCTTCAGGGTGCCGTCCGTGCTTGCGTTGTCCGCCACGGTGATCCGGAAGCTGTGCGGGAAGGTGTCGCGCAGGTGTCCGTGGAGCCTGCGGAGGCATTCCTCAAGGTCGCGCTCCTCGTTGAAGACGGGGATGGTGACATCAAGGACGGGGACTGCGGTGCGGGTGTCCACGGGCGCGCGCCGTACGGCACGTCCCGGGGAGGGAAGGCCCGGCGGCGCCACCGCGGCGTCCTGCAGGGTTCCTGAAGTGTGGTCGGTGAGCGTCATGCATCAAGAGTGGCGCTGCCTGATTTGAAGGCTTTAGGCACAACCTGTGACGCGGCTGTGTAAGTCGTGGCGCTTCAGGGCTGCGCGGGTCCGGCCGCCGGAAGCCGGACCGCGAACTCGGTCCTGCCCGGCCGTGATACCAGTTCCACGGTGCCGCCGTGGGCCATGACAATCGATTCGACGATGGACAGCCCGAGGCCCGAAGAACCCTCGGAGCCGGAGCCTTCCGAGCCGGAACGGGCGGCGTCGGCCCGGGTGAAGCGCGAGAAAATACTGCCCTGGAATTCGGCCGGGATGCCGGGCCCGTCGTCGGTAACCGTAACCACCACGCTGCCGTCGGCCGAGCGCATCACGCCGGTGGTCACGGTTGTGCCGGCCGGGGTGTGCTTCCGGGCGTTGGAGAGCAGGTTGGCCAGCACCTGGTGGAGCTGGGTGGTGTCCCCGCGGACCGTGACGGGTTCGTCGGGCAACTGCAGCTGCCACGTGTGGTCCGGGGCCATGACCTTTTCGTCGCTGACGGTTTCCACCACCAGTTGGGTCAGGTCCACGTCGGTGGCTTCGGTTGCCTTGCCCTCGTCCAGCCGTGCCAGCAGCAACAGGTCCTCCACCAGCGCTGTCATGCGCTCCGACTGGCTTTGAACACGGCCCAGCGACTTCTGGCCGTCCTCGGTCAAGGGTTCAGTCATGCGCATCAGCTCGGTGTACCCGCGGATAGCGGTCAGCGGTGTTCGAAGTTCATGGGACGCGTCGGCAACAAACTGGCGCACCTTCGTCTCGCTCCGCTGGCGTGCCTCCAGCGCACTGGAGACGTTGTCCAGCATCAGGTTCAGGGCGTGGCCCACGCTGCCCACCTCGGTGGTGGGATGCGCCGCAGAGGGCGGCACCCGGACAGCGAGCGCAACCTCACCGGCGTCCAGGGGGAGCTTGGACACTTTGGTGGCGACGTCGGACAACTGTTCCAGCGGCCGCATGGTCCGGCGGATCAGGGCAGTGCCGGCCAACCCGATCAGGACCAGGCCGCCCAGCGAAACCAGCACCATCGTCAGGACCAGCGAGGCCTCGGTGCTTTGTTTCGTTGCCAGTGGCAGGCCGGTGATCACCACATCGCCGTACGGGGTTTCGGTTGCCATCAGCCGGTAGTCGCCGTTGGACAGCTCGCGGTCCACCGGCATGCCGTCGTGGGGGAGCGCCTGCAGGGTGGCCGCGTCCCGTGCGGTCAGGGCTGTGCGGGTGGCGTCCGAGGAGAGGAAGCCGGCTTCCCGGCTGACCTGTCCGCCCACCACCCTTGCATTCAGCGTTCCCACGCTTTGTCCGCGTGCGTCGAGGGGGTCGGGACGGCCGGAGGGGTTGCCTTCCGGCGGCCGGCCGCGGGATGCCAGCTTCAGCTGGGCGTCCAGCTGGTTGGTGAGGACCACATCCATGGAGGCATAGCTGACCACGCCGATCGCACTGGAAATTGCCACCAGGAGGGCCATGGAGAGCAGGATCAAGCGGGTGCGGAGGTGCCAGGTTGAGGGGTTGAACCAGGAGCGGCCGGCAGGCCGGGGGACACCGGAAAGAGACACGCGTTTCCTTCGGCTAGTCTGCGGGCTTGATGACGTAGCCCGCGCCGCGCACGGTATGGATCATCGGCGGATGGTTCGCTTCGATCTTCTTGCGCAGGTAGGAGATGTACAGTTCCACGATGTTTGCCTGGCCACCGAAATCGTAATCCCACACGTGGTCAAGGATCTGGGCTTTGCTGACCACGCGTTTTGGGTTTTCCATCAGGTAGCGGAGGAGTTCGAACTGTGTGGCCGTCAGCTGGACGTCGTCCCCGGCGCGGGTGACTTCCCGGGTGTCCACGTTGAGCACCAGGTCGCCCACCACCAGCTCGGCGGTATCCATGGCAGCCACCCCGGAACGCTGGACCAGGCGGTGCAGGCGGAGCAGGACTTCCTCCATGCTGAAGGGCTTGGTGACATAGTCGTCCCCGCCGGCGGCCAGCCCCGCGATGCGGTCCTGGACGTCGTCCTTGGCCGTCAGGAAAAGCGCGGGCACCTCCGGCGCGAAGGCGCGGATCCTGCCCAGCAGCTCCACGCCGTCGAACCCTGGCAGCATGACATCGAGCACCAGGACGTCCGGGTGGAAGTCCTTGGCGAGCTTCACGGCAGTGGGCCCGTCGCCGGCCACGGCTACGGACCAGCCTGCCATGCGCAGGCCCATGCTCATCAGTTCCGACAGGCTGGGCTCGTCATCCACCACCAGGGCGCGGATCGGGGAACCGTCCGGGTGGGTGAGCTGGGGAAGGTTGTTGGTCATGGGGTGCGGGGATGCCATGGGACAACTCTCCGATCTGTCGGTTTGCCGATGCTTTGACGTTGCTGTGTTCCGGCTGCGAGCTCCAGCCTAGCCACCTGTGACCCCCGTGAGGGGGCGGCCTGGCTGTTGCCCTGGCAGGTCACAGGCAGGCTTGGTCCGCCGCACAGCCCCTGCACAGCAAAGCGGCACAGCCTGTTGGGACAACAGCACCACCAACAGCTACGACTTCTTGGAGAAAACCATGGAACAGCACGACAACGCCTACCCCGGGGCATCAGGCCACAACCGTCAGGCGAACCCGTCCGCAGAAGGCCGAAAGCAACAGGGCCAGCCGGCCCCGGTGTGGGAAGGCACGGCAGATGATGCCGGCCGCGACGGTGCCGCGCAGGGATGGAATGCCCAGGCAGGCCATCCCGGCCCGGGCCAGGAGCCGGCAGGACGGGAGCAGGCGTCGCGGGACCAGCCGCAGCAGGAGCAGCCTGCCCAGGGCTGGGGCGCCCCCGTTCCGGGTTCGCCTTCTGCGGGGTGGGGTACGACGACGGCGCAGGGCCAGGTGCCCGGCTCCGGCATGGGATGGGGCGCACCCCAGCAGTACGCACCCACTGATTCGACCCGGGGAGGGAAAGGGAACTGGACCGCGAAGAAGGGCCTCCTGGTGGGTGGCGTTGCGGTGGTGGTGGCCGCGGCAGCCGGTGCCGGCGCCTACGCTGCCGGAAACGGGAGCGGAACGGCTTCAGCGACCAATGGCCAGGGCGCGGGTGCCATGGGCCAGGTCGGCCCCGGGAGCCAGAGCGGCGTTACCGGTCCGGACGGCCAAAGCGGCATGGGTGGCGGCATGGCAGGTGGCATGGACGGCGGCATGTCAATGGACGGCGGGCCTGGCGGTCTGGGGATGGGGTCGGCAGGGCTCAACGCAGCCGTCCACTCCGAATACGTGGTCCTCCAGGGCTCCAGCTACGTCACCATGGCGGGGCAGGCAGGCACCGTCACGGAAATCTCCGGCACGTCCATGACCGTCAAGAGTGAGGACGGATTTTCCCGGACCTACGCCGTGGGCTCCGACGTCGAGGTGACGCAGGGGATGCGGCAGCGAGGCGGAGGTTCCACCGGCACCACACTCAGCTTCTCCAATGTGACCTCCGGCGCCAGCGTCCGCGTGACCGCCCTAAAGGACGCGGAAACCTACACTGCCGAGACCATCCAACTGGCTGCAGCCACCACCGCAAGCACCCCCAACCAGGGAAGCAGCAGTAACTGAGGGCATCCCTAACGATGTTTGGACCGTCCTGCCTCCGGCTCAGCGGCGTTCGCGGGCAAAAAAATCTGCTGGGGCAGGACGCCGGTTGGACACGCCGCAGAGGTGGGGGGCCGATTCCACGTCAAACGGTTGAATTTCGGACACATTCGGCAATGTGCCAAACTGGCGAAGATTCTTCTGCAGAGGGCCGAATTTCGGCGTTTTGCCGATTCGAGCGCCCCAAATCATCCCCGCTTCCGAAATAGTGACATGCAGCACAATTCCTGGATTTGTCTCACGATGCGGACGATTCGGTCCATTGTTACTTGCAAGTTGGCATTGTTACGCGGCACACTTCCAATGTGAACAAGAACTCAACAGCACCTGCAGCCGCAGAATATTGGCCCAGCACATCCGCTGCTGCCGACATGCGCTGTTGTCGAATGCACGCCTGACCTTCCCACCCACCGAAGTTCTTAGGCATTCGCCCCCAAGCCCAGCGTCGGGCGTCCCTCCCCGGTCCGCGTGACGGGGAAACCAGCATTCGAGCCGCGGAGCCGGCCATTTCACATTGAGGTAAACATTCATGTCAGTTGCATCCGGATACGTCCACATCTCTGTCCGTAACGCCGCCAAGGCCGGCCAGGCCACCGGCCTTCGCCCCGGCTTCGGCCCGCGTCCTTCGCTTGCTCCCTCCGCATCCGGAAGCAGCTTCCCTGCCCAGGGCTTCGCCCCGCAGGGTTACAACCCGAATTCCTACGGTCAGCTTCGCGCCGTGCATCCCGCCGAGTCTGCTCCCGTTACTGCCCCTACCCCAGTGGTGCCCGGTGCAAACCAGGTCCGCCCGGTAGCCAACGACAACGTTGCCCGCGGGTTCGTCCTCTACATGGGCATCGATGAGGAGACCGCGGCGGCGGCCGGCACCTCCATCGCCAAGCTTGCGCAGGAAATCCGCGCTTACGCCCAGTCGCTCGTCTCTGGTGCCGAAAGCTACGCTGCCGTGGCGGTCGCGCCGGCCGGCACCCCCGGTTCCGCGCTCGACGTCGTCCGCTCCACCTTTGGCGACCCCACGGTCAACTCCCGCCAGCGCACCGAAACCCCGCGCCCTGCCCAGCCGCAGGAACCGCGTCCCTCCGGTGTGCTCATCGACCTCGCCCGCCGCGAAGTCCACCTCGACGGTGAATCCCTGAACCTCACGTTCAAGGAATTTGAGCTCCTCAACTACCTCGTCGAAAACGGCACCCGTACCGTGGGCCGTGACGAGCTCCTCGAGGGGCTGTGGCGCAACGCCGAAGAAGTGCCCAACGAGCGCACCATCGACGTCCACATCCGCCGCCTCCGCTCCAAGCTCGGCCGCCTCGCCAACACGGTCCGCACCGTACGCGGCCAGGGCTACCGGTTCTACGAGCACCCGGAGGTTGTTGTCTGGGCCGCTCCGGAGTACTCGATCTAACTCTCTTTCGCGCGAAGGCGACCTGCTCCTGTCGGGCTGCTCGGTCCGTGCGTCACTGTGGGCACGTTTTAGGGCTCTTGCCTGTGGCTGTCCCCTGATTTCACGGGCCTTGTCCCCTTGTCGGTTCTTGAAAGCGTGCCCTGCGTGACGCTGCTTCTGAATGTTCCCGCCAGCTAGGCTTGGGCCATGAGTTCGCACCACGTTCGACGCCTTGTGATCATGCGCCATGCCAAGGCTGACTGGCCCGGCGGCGTGGCTGACCACGAGCGGCCGCTGGAGGAACGCGGACACCGGGAAGCGCCGCTGGCCGGGCGCTGGCTGCTCAAGAACAACATCGTCCCGGACTTCATTCTGTGCTCCAGTGCCCTGCGCACCCGGCAAACGTGCACCTGGGTGTGCTCTGAACTCGGCGACAAAGCCCCCACGCCCAAACTCGAAGACGGCCTGTACGCGGCCTCGGCCCTACGGATGCTGACAGTGGTCAACCACGTGCCGGACACCGTGACCACGCTGATGCTGATCGCGCACCTGCCGGGCGTACAGGACCTGGCCATGCACCTCGCCTCGCGGGATTCCGACCACGACGCCTACATGGACGCCGCCACCCGTTTCCCCACCAATGCGCTCACCGTCCTGGAGACGGAGAAGCCGTGGGCGGAACTCGACGGCCAGGACGCCCGGATTACCCGGTTCGCGGTTCCCCGGGCCCACTAGCTGCAGCTCCACTGCCGGCAATCCCGCGCAGCAGCGCCGCCACGTGCCTGATGCCAGGGCTGGCCGTCATGGTCCTGCGATGGACCAGCCCCACCTGCCGGGCCTGGATGGGGTTGACTACGGGAACGGCCACCACGTCCGGAGGCAGTGCCGGCCGCCCCAGGCGGGGCACCAGCGCAACGGCCACCGCCTGCTCCACCAACGCAATGTGCGTCGCAAAATCGGGGTCGTAAACCCTGATGTCCGGGACCCGCCCAAGATCGGCGAAAATCCGCAGGAGCGCTTCGTTGCAGATGGCGCCGTCGGGCGTACTGATCCAGCGTTCGTCCACCAGCTGTGCCGGCTCCACCTCCGCCTGGTGCGCGAGCGGATGACTGTTGTGCACCAGGACGTCCGCCACGTCCTCGCAGAGCCACTCCAGCGTCAGGTGCTCCGGGATCACCAGCGGCACCGAGTTCCAGTTGTGCACCAGGCCCAGGTCCGCCTCGCCGTTGGCAACCCGGGCCACGGCCTCGCGTGGGTCCTCGGCCAGCACGGAAAGATCAAGTGCGGCCCCCGACTGCCCGATCCGCGCCAGCAGTGGGCCCACCAGCCCCCTGACGGCAGTGGAGAAAGAAACCACGCGGAGGCTGCCCGTGGGCTTGGCCGGATCCGCCAGGAGCGTGGACTCAAGCTCCTCGAGCTCGGCCAGGATGCGCCGGCCGTAAGCTGCCAGGGCCAGCCCGCGCTCGGTCAGCAGGACGCCGCGGCCGCGGCGCTCCAGGACCGCGAAGCCGCCCTCCTTCTCCAGCTTCTTCACCTGCTGGGAAACAGCCGACGGGCTGAACCCCATCGCCTCTGCGGCGGCAATGACTGTGCCATGCTGCTCAATGGCCGCGAGGGCGCGCAGCGACCCGATATCAATCATGAAGCAAAGGTACATGATTGGTTGCTGAATTAGACGCTGGTGCTTCATCCGGTGCTCTGCCACAGTAGGAGCGTGAACCTCCGCGATTCCCTTCTTGCCGTCGTCGTGGCCCTGCTGTGGGGCCTGAACTTCGTGGCCATCGACATTGGGCTCCACGCCGGCGGCCAAAACTTCCCCCCGCTGCTGTTCGTGGCCATGCGCTTTGTCCTGGTGGTCGTCCCGTGGATCTTCTTTGTGCGGAAGCCCGCGGTGTCCTGGAAGGCCATCATTGGCGTCGGACTGTTCATGAGTGCCGGCCAGTTCGGCCTCCTTTACCTGGCCATGGCGCTGGGCATGCCGGCCGGCCTCGCATCCCTGGTCCTGCAGGCGCAGGTGCTGCTGACCGTCCTGCTGGCCGCGGCGTTCCTCGGTGAGCGGCCCAGCCGGCGCCAGCTGGCGGGGGTGGCGCTCGGCGTGGCCGGACTCGCCCTCGTGGCGGTGGGACGCAGCGCCGTGGCGCCGCTGCTGCCGCTGGTCATCGTCCTGGCCGCGGCGCTGTCCTGGGCCGCCGGGAACGTCATTGCCCGGAAAGCCAGGGCAGCCTCGGGCCTGGGGCTGGTGGTGTGGTCCGGTGCCGTGGTTCCGCTTCCGCTGGCAGCGCTGTCGGTGCTGGTGGACGGGCCGGAAACCGTCTGGCAGTCACTGTCCTCTCTTCAGGCACCCACCATGCTCAGTGCCCTGTACACCGCCGTTTTCGCCTCACTGGTGGGCTACGGAATCTGGAACCGGCTCCTGGCCACCCACCCGTCGTCGGCCGTTGTTCCGTTCACCCTGCTGGTCCCGGTAGTGGGAATGAGCGCTGCGTGGCTGGTCCTCGCGGAGGTGCCGTCGCCGACGGAGCTGGCGGGCGGAATGCTCCTGTTGGGCGGCGTGGCGACGGCGGTGCTCACCCGGGCACGCGGGCGGCGTCAGCGGCGGGGGAGCGGGCCGTTGCCGGACCTGGGTGCCGGCCTGGGCGAAGGCGGGGCGGACGACGACGGACGCCGGGCTGCGGAGGACGTCCCCCGGGCGGGGGTTCGGGGAGCCGACGTTCGCTGAACGGGGGATGCCTGGCCGCCGGACGTGCGGCCAGCAGCGCGGGATGGGGCCGCCTGCTGGCTGCGTGCCGTAGCCGGGCCAGTCCGCTGTGGTGACGCGCGTTGTGCCGCCTGCCGTGGTGCCGGCCTGCGCGCCGCCGTCGTCCGTCTCTTCCCCGGCCACAGGGCACCCAGGAAGAGGACCCCGAACGTGGCCGCCAGGGCGCCCGCAGCGCCGATGAAGTAGTTGTCGGGGTCGTCGGTGGGCAGCGGGGTTCCCAGGAAGGAGGACTGGCCGTCGAACGCCAGCTCCCATGTGCTGAGGAACGCCAACGAAAAGCCAAGGGCAAGCGCGGTCCCGGCGCCGGCCGCAAACAGGGCAAAGCGCCGCCGCCTCACCAGGACCTCGGCGACAGCGGCCAGGTAGGCCAGCCCCAGGACGCCCAGGAACGCGAGGAACACCGGCTCTGCGAGGGTCATGGCCGTGAGCACCAGCAGTCCTGCAGCAACGACGCCGCAGATCACCGCGAACTTTCCGCTTTTCCCCGTATGGCGCATGTGCTCCATCATCCCTGAGGAGCTGGCCCCTTCAGGACGTAGCCGCGCATGATGGCCATGATTGCTGCAACGCTTTGGTCCCGGGTGCGCTCGGGGTTGTACGTCTGCCGGTCCAGGCCCACCACAAAGCACGCACCGAAGATCGCCGTTTCCAGGCTTCCCCTCGACACGGAATTGTCCACCGGGTAAGCCTCAGCCACCTTCTCCACGGCCTGGCCGATGACTTCCAGGAGCTCCCCGCGCAGGACGGAAAACGTACCCTGCCATTCGCTGGGAATCCGCCAGTTTTCGCTGACCCACAGACGCGCGAAGGACGGGTACTCCGCCATGAAGTCCATGGCCTGGCCGATCATCGCTTCCATGGCGAGCAACGGGTCGCGGCCCGTTGCTCCGCCGTTGGCGGCCTCGAGCAGCTGTGCCTTGAGGATGTCCACGCCGTGCCGCAGGAGCTGCGCGATGAGCTCCGACTTGCTGCCGAAGTTGTAATAGACGGTGCCCTTGGAAACCCCGGCGGCTGCCGCGATCTCATCCACGGTGACACTGGCGGCCCCGCGCTCCCCGATCAGCTCCATGGAGGCGTCGAAGAGCTTCTGGCGGGTGGCGTTGGTCCGTGCGGGCCGCAGCCCCTTGCCCGCGGACGTGGGTTCGGTGGTCATACCGCGATCTCCGGCTTCAGGGTCTTGAGCGTCCAGTACTTGTTCTTCCGCACCGCGAGCGTGGACATGGCCGCGCCCAGCACCGTGTAGCCCAGCAGGCCCACGAAGGTGGGGGCAATCATGGACAGGTCCCCGCCGTAGACCAGGTGCCGCATTCCGGTCACCACGTATCCCATGGGCAGGACCTGGTGCACCACATGCAGCGGCTCGGGGGTGGTTTGCCAAGGGAACGTGCCCCCGGATGACACCAGCTGCAGGACCAGCAGGATGAGCACCACCAGCTTGCCGGGGGACCCCAGCAGCGCCACGATGCCCTGGATGAGAGCGCTGAATGCCATGGCAGCGGCCAGCATCAGCAGCCACATCAGGACCGGGTGGGCGGGATTGAGCCCCAGCGCGAGGTCCGCCACCAGGGTCAGCAGGGACGCCTGCACCACCGAGACCAGGAAGAAGGGCAGCCAGCCGCCCAGGGCGATCTTCCACGACGGCGCGTTGGAGGCCAGTGCCCGCTGCGTAATGGGCCGCATGGCCTGGACCAGCATGAAGATGCCGATCCACATGGCGAGCGTGAGGAAGAACGGTGCCAGCCCTGCGCCGTACGATCCGGCCTTGGCCTGCGAGACGTTGCTGACCGCCACGGGATCCGCCATCACCTGGGACAGGTTGCTCTTCTGCGCGTCGTCAGGGTTGGGGACCTGTCCGGCGCCCTTGCCGATCTCATCGGAGAGGGTGCGTGAACCTGTGGCGGCCTGTCCCGCGCCGTCCGAGAGCTGGGCGGCCCCGGCGTCAACCTTCCGCGCTCCGTCGGCAAAGCCGGCGGCGCCGTCGACGGCGGACTGCTCACCGGCTGCGAGCGCGGCGGCACCCGTGTGCAGCTGGTCAGCCCCTGCCGAGGCCTGTGCGATGGCACCCTTGAGTTCCGGCATCCCGGCTGCGAGCTGGGATGCGCCGACACTCACGGCCTCGGATCCGTTGGCCAGCTGCTGGACCTGGGCAGCATCCGCCTGGATTTTGCCCTTGGCAGCTGCCATCGGGCTGGCCGCGGCGGTGGCATCGAAATCGGCCAGCACTTTGTCCGCCTGCTCCTGGGTGAGGACGCCTGACGCGACGAGCCTGCTGTTGGACTCCACCACGCGGTTGCGGAGGCCCTGGTCCACCGCCTCCAGTTGGGCCGCCACGTCCTGCACCTTGGTGTTCAGCTGTGCGTTCCCGGCGGCAACCTGGGCAGCGCCGGAAGCAAGGGTCTGGGTATCGGTGGGCAGGGTGGCTGTCTTGTCCTTGAGGACTGCCAGGCCGCTGCTGAGCTGCCCCGCGCCGTCGGTCAGCTCATTGGCGCCGTCCCGCAGCTTCAGCTGGCCGGCGTACAACTGGTCCGCGCCGCTGCTCAGGGCTGAGGTCCCCTCGTGGAGGGTGACGGTTCCATCCCGGAGCCTGGCTACGCCGTCGGCCAGCTGGGAAGCGCCGTCCGCCGCCTGCACCATCTTGGAGTGGATGGTGCCGAACCCGGTGAGCAGCTGGTTGGCGGTTTCCTCGCCCACTTCCTTGGCCACCGTGGTGTGCACGGCAGTGGTCAGCTTGTCCACGATGGTGCTCAGGAGGTAGTTGTTGGCATCGTTCGTGGTCACGTTCAGCATGGCCTGGCTGGCTGAGTCAAAGCTGCCGGGGGAGACCAGGTTGGCGGAGAAGTCCTTCGGGATCTTCAGCGCGAAGGCGTACTGGCCGCTGCTGACGCCGGCGTCGGCTTCCGCCGAGCTTTCCACCGGCACCCAGTGGAACACGTTGCCCTCCACCAGGCTGTCCGCCACCTTTGTCCCGGCCTCAAGGCGCGTACCGTCGGCGTTGGTGGCGCCGGAGTCCTCCACCACCAGGGCAGCATCCAGGTTGTTGAGATGCCCATAGGGATCCCAGTTGGCATACAGGTAGACGGCGCCGTACAACAACGGGACCATGGTCAGGGCCAGGATAGTCAGCTTGGGCAGGAGCCCACCGGTCATGCGCTTCAGTTCGGAGCGGGCCAGCCGCAGGACAGTCACTTGGCAACCTCAGTTTCGAGTTTGGTTTCCTGGTCTTCCGGTTCCAGCACGGCCTCCGCGGTGTGTTTGCCGGCGGGGGTGGCGGAGGCAGGCCCGGGTGCGGCATTGCCGATCCCGGCCACCGGGCCGTTCCATGAGGCGGGGACGGCACTGACTGCCGCCACGACGGCGAGCGGCCGGCCGGCGTCGTACGCCAACTCCTGGAGGCGCGGCAGCCAGGCGAGTTCATCGGCGCTGTGGCGGTCCGGCGAGTCAACCACCAGCAGGTCCGTGCGGGGGTTGGCCAGCGCCAGCGCGGTCAGCAGTTCAAGCCGCCGCCCGGGTTCCAGCTGCTCGGTCCACAGGCCCGCGATGTCCTCGAAGCGGTTGACCTTGAGCCAGGGGCCGCTGAGCAACGCTCCCCGGTAACGGCGGGGTATCAGGGCAAGGTCCTCGGTCACCAGGTCGCGGACGCTGAGGTGCTCCTCGGGTTCGTTGACACCCGGGGAGTCCACCAGGGCAGCGGCGAGGCGGAGCTGTTTGGTGCGGGAACCGCCGTCCCAGCTGAGCTGTCCGGCGGCTGCCCTCATCCTGCCACTGAGCAGCAGGGACAACGCGGTTCGTTGGTCCTGCCTGTCGCCGGTCACGAGCAGCAGTTCGCCGCGCGCCACCCCCAGGGAGGTGGGGGGAAGCAGCGGGTCCCGGCGTCCTTTGGCCTGGAGCTGATGTGCTGAGAGCAAGGATTGCCTTTCGCAGAAGAAGTCTGCATCAAGGCTAACCGAACTGACTGGTCAGTTCAAATAGAACTCAGAGCCCGTACTTTTCCAAGAGGCGGAGCCACACCTCACTGATGGTGGGGTAGGAAGGGACTGCGTGCCAAAGGCGGTCCAGCGGCACCTCACCCACCACCGCAATGGTGGCGGCGTGCAGCAGCTCGGCCACATCCGGGCCGGCGAACGTTGCGCCGAGCAGAACCTTCCTGTCTTCGTCAACCACCAGTTGTGCCCAGCCGTCGTAGTTCTCGGAGTGGAGGGAGGATCCGGCAACCTGGATGGGCAGCTCCACGGACGAGGCGTTGTATCCGTCCTTCTTGGCCGCCTTCAGGGTGCGTCCCACGCCGGCCAGCTCGGGGTCCGTGAAGACCACACTGGGCACGGCATGCTGGTTGGCCGTCTGGGCGTAGCGGCTCCAGTCGTCCGGGGTTCCCTTCAGCTCACCCCTGGCCCGGGCGGCAATGGCGTCGCCCGTGGCGCGGGCCTCGTATTTGCCCTGGTGGGTGAAGAGGTTCTTGCCGGCGGCGTCACCCACGGCGTAGAGCCAGGGATCGTCGCCCGGTGCTTCGCGGACCAGGCCCGAGGCGTCCGTTGACAGGGACAGGTGGCCTGATTCATCGGGCTCGAAACCCACGCTTTCCAGGCCCAGGCCCTCCAGTGCCGGGTGGCGGCCAGTGGAGACCAGGACCTTGTCCGAGGTGACGGTGGTTCCGTCGCCAAGGGTTACGGTGAGCGTTCCGTCGTCGTTTCCGCTGATCCGCTCCGTGGCGGTGTGCAGCCGGAGTTCGACGCCGTCCGCCCTCAGTCCCGAGGCGACCAGCGCCGCGGCCTCTTCCGGAAAAGTGCCCAGCAGCGCGCTGCGCGCCACCAGGGTAACGCTTGAACCAAGCCGGGCGAAGGCCTGGGCCAGCTCTGCTCCGGCCACACCCCCCCCAAGACCGTCAGCCGGTCGGGGACCTCGCTGGCCGACGTTGCTTCGCGCGTTCCCCAGACTTGCACATCCTGCAGTCCATCAATGGGCGGCATATTGGGAGTGGAGCCCGTGGCAAGGACCACGGCATGCCGCGCCCGCAGCAGGTGCTGCGTGCCGTCCAGGCCGGCCACCTCGACGGCCTTGGGCCCGGTCAGCCATGCGTGCCCGCGCACCAGTTCGATGCCGGTGTCCTTGACCCACGAAACCTGGCTGTCATCCTGCCAGTTGGAGGTGAAGTAGTTGCGGCGCTCCAGGACGGCGGCGGCATCCAGGGTTCGGGTGACCGCCTCCTTGGCGCCGGGGGTGGTCTGTGCCCCATGGAGCGCAGTACCGGGCCGGAGGAGTGCCTTCGATGGCATGCACGCCCAGTAGGAGCATTCGCCGCCCACCAGTTCCGCTTCCACGAGCACGGCCGTCAGGCCGCCCTGGACCACGCGGTCGGCCACGTTTTCCCCTACGGCGCCTGCGCCGATAACAACAACATCAAATTCGCGCCGAACGGCCTCGGGATTCATGACCAAAGCCTAGCCGGGGACGGCCGGCCTGACAGCACAAAAAAGGTCCGCACCGGCGAACCGGTGCGGACCTTGTTGGTGCGCCCAAAGGGATTCGAACCCCTGACCTTCTGTTCCGTAGACAGACGCTCTATCCAGCTGAGCTATGGGCGCAT
This sequence comes from Pseudarthrobacter sp. rb, assembly GCF_056389225.1. Classification (NCBI taxonomy): domain Bacteria; kingdom Bacillati; phylum Actinomycetota; class Actinomycetes; order Micrococcales; family Micrococcaceae; genus Pseudarthrobacter; species Pseudarthrobacter sp. rb. The sequence continues at coordinate 74,254 of NZ_JBWJAR010000011.1, forward strand.
TCCGTGTCCCGGGAGAAGAACCGCTCTCCCCGAACCTCGAATTACTTTACGCGAGGCGGAGCCTGATGCCAAATCGAAGCGGCTGTAATCTGTACGACTAGACCGGTCTAGGTGACCTTTGTCACTTAATCGGTGTTTCTGCGGCAACAATTCCTTGATTTCCCGCGGAATTCACTTTCGGTGACCGGATATGTCAGTCAAGCTTCCCAAAAACTCCACTGGTCCGGACCATAGCATTTAGGACACACCGATGAACCCGAGGAAGGGAACTGCAATGGGCGATCTGGCGCAGAAGCCGCTGCTTGAGAAAGCACCCACCACACATGCCGGCCTGCTGGCATGGGTCGAAGAGGTTGCTGAGCTTACGCAGCCGGACCGCATCTACTGGGTTGACGGCTCCGAGGAGGAAAACACCCGCCTCACGGACGAGCTTGTTGCTGCCGGCACCCTGACCAGGCTCAACCAGGACCTGTTTCCGAATTCCTTCGCCGCGTTCTCCGACCCTGCCGACGTAGCCCGCGTTGAGGAGCAGACCTTCATCTGCTCCGAAAACGAGCGGGACGCCGGCTTCACCAACAACTGGATGGACCCGCGGGAGATGAAGGACAAGCTGCGCGGCCTGTTCGCCGGTTCCATGCGCGGCCGCACCATGTACGTCATCCCGTTCGTCATGGGGCACCTCGACGCCGAGGACCCCAAGTTCGGCGTCGAAATCACGGACAGCGCCTATGTCGTTGCGTCCATGCGCATCATGGCCAACATCGGCACCGCAGTGCTGGACAAGATCACCGCGACCAACGCCTTCTTCGTTCCGGCCCTGCACTCCCTGGGTGCCCCCCTGGCGCCGGGCCAGGAAGACGTGGCATGGCCCTGCAACCCGGACAAGTGGATTGTCCACTTCCCCGAGGAGCGCGCCATCTGGTCCTTCGGCTCCGGCTACGGCGGAAACGCCCTGCTCGGAAAGAAGTGCTACGCCCTGCGCATCGCCTCGGTCATGGCACGCGACGAAGGCTGGCTGGCGGAGCACATGCTCATCCTCAAGCTCACCTCGCCGGAGAAGAAGTCGTACTACATGTCCGCAGCCTTCCCCTCGGCCTGTGGCAAGACCAACCTTGCCCTGCTCGACCCCACCATCGAAGGCTGGGAAGTCGAAACCCTGGGCGATGACATCACCTGGATGCGCATCGGCAAGGAAGGCGAACTTCGCGCCACCAACCCGGAGGCCGGCCTCTTCGGCGTGGCCCCCGGCACCGGCTGGGGCACCAACCCCAACGCCATGCGCGCCATTGCCAAGGGCCACAGCATCTTCACCAACGTGGCATTGACCGACGACGGCGGCGTCTGGTGGGAGGGCATGACGGACGAAGTGCCCGCGCACCTGACCGACTGGGAAGGCAACTCCTGGACGCCGGACTCGGACAAGCCCGCTGCGCACCCGAACTCCCGGTTCTGCACCCCCATCTCGCAGGTGGACATGCTGGCTGAGGAGTACTACAGCCCCGAAGGCGTGGAGCTCTCAGCCATCCTCTTCGGCGGACGCCGCAAGACCACCGTTCCGCTGGTCACCCAGGCCCGCAGCTGGACCAACGGCATCTTCATGGGCTCCACCCTTTCCTCCGAGACCACGGCCGCGGCCGCCGGCCAGGTCGGCGTGCTCCGCCGCGATCCCATGGCCATGCTGCCGTTCATCGGCTACGACGCCGGTGACTACCTGAAGCACTGGATCAGCGTCTCCGGCAAGGCCAACCCGGAACGCCTGCCCCACATCTTCCTGGTGAACTGGTTCCGCCGCACGGCTGACGGCGGCTTCGCGTGGCCCGGCTTCGGCGACAACGCCCGCGTCCTCAAGTGGGCCATCGAGCGCATTGAGGGCAAGGCCGACGCCGTGGAAACCCCGATTGGATACGTTCCTGCCGGGCACTCGCTGGACCTCACCGGCCTGGACCTGACCCACGCCCACGTGGAGGACGCCGTCCGCGTTGACCGCGGGGAGTGGGACACGGAGCTTGCCTCCATCGAGGAGTGGTACGCCAAGTTCGGCGACTCGCTGCCTGAGGCCCTGCGCTCCGAGCTTGATTCCCTCAAGGAGCGGATGGCCAAGCACTAGCAGCCGCCCCACCTTCCATACGACGACGGCCCCGCACCTTTTCGAAAAGGTGCGGGGCCGTCGTCGTTCACGAAGTGCGGCGGAAATCAGCTGGCGAGCCAGATGTCCGGGCCGAAGACCTCGTAGTGGATCCGGGTCGCGGGGATCCCGGCGTTGATGGCCTCGTTGCGGATGTTCTTCATGAACGGCAGCGGGCCACAGAGGTACAGGGAGGCGTCGGCCGGGAGGTCCACTTCACGCAGCGTCATGAATCCCTGCTTGGCGCCGTCCACCGGCTTCTCCAGCCACAGCTGCAGTTCAGCACCATCGAGGCGTTCGACGTCGTCCGTCATCTGGCTGCGCAGGGCCCAGCTGTCCAGGGTGCTTTCGGCATGGAGCACCAGGACCTGGCGGTCGGAGCCCGACTCCGCGAGGGAACGGAGGATGGAGGCGGTGGGGGTGCAGCCGATGCCGGCGGAGGCCAGGACCACGGGGCCGTCGCCCTCCTTGAGTGTGATCTCGCCGTAGGGGTTGGAGATCTCGACGACGTCGCCCACCTGGACAGTGTTGTGCAGCACGGGGGAGACCTCGCCGCCGTCGTCCAGCTTGGTGGTGAAGGTGCGGCTGGTGCCCGCATCGCCGGAAAGGGAGTACTGGCGGACCTGGCGCAGGCCGTCCGCAACGGCAACCTTGACGCTGATGTACTGTCCGGGAAGAGCCGGGGTGACGGGGGTGTCATCCGCGGGCTCCAGGGTGAAGGTCATGGACCCGGTTCCTGCGGGGGTCTTGGCCGCCACGCGCCACGGCATCCACATCTTGTCATTGGCCTGGGCTGCGTAAAGGCCCTTCTCGAGCTTGATCAGGGCATCGGCCATCAGCCAGTACACCTCGGTCCAGGCCTCGGCGATCTCGGGCGTGATGACCTCGGCCAGGTCCTCGGCGATGGCGCCGAACAGGTGCTCGTAGACCACCTGGTACTGCGGCTCGGTGATGCCCAGGGAGGCGTGGCGGTGGGCGATGCGGGAAAGGACCGTCTCCGGCAGGGTGCCCGGGTTGTTCACCAGGTGGGTGGCGAAAGCGGCGATGCTCCCGGCCAGGGCCTGCTGCTGGTTGCCGGAGCGCTGGTTGGAGCGGCTGAACAGTCCATCCATCAATTCGGGGTGCGCCGCGAAAAGGCGGGCGTAAAAGTTGGGGGTGATGGATCCGATCCTGGAGCCGACCAGCGGCAGGGTGGCCTCAATGACGGGGCGGGACTTGTCCGAGAGCATCTGTACTCCTGAGGTTATGGCCGGGGCCTTCGTCCGGCCGGATGAAAACTCATATTTCAAATGCGAGTATTTCTGCCTCAGTTCTACACCTTGTAGAAGTTTGAAATCAAACCGGGAGCGGGCAACCGGATACGGGCACTCAGAGGCCCGGGCGGAGGCCGATCATTTGGAAGACCGGCGCCATCTGCCGGGCCTGGGGAAGGTCCCCGATCACCACGGAATCAAGCTCGGCGTAAAAAGCTTCCCGCGCACGGGCCAGGGCGCCACGCAGCCTGCACTCGTTGATCAGGGGGCAGTTGCCGGCGGGAGACACGCAGTCCGCGGGATCTGTGCGGCTATCAAGCTGCCGCAGGATCTGGCCTACCGTGGCGATGCGTCCCGCATGGCTGAGCCGCGAACCGCCGGACCGGCCGCGCACTACCTCGATCAGGCCCATGGTCCGCAGCCTGGCCATGGCCTTGCTCACGTGGTTGTACGGTGTCCCCACCGAGTCCGCGATGCTCTGGGTGGTGAGCAGCGTGCCGTCCGGAACCGCTGCGAGCACCATGAGTGCCCGCAGGCTCACGTCAGCGAAGGCATTGATCTTCATGGCAGCAAATCCGGTCTAGTCCACCCAGATGACGGGCTCGCTGGCGTCTGCACCGAGGTCGCCGAATTCCCAGGACTGGGTGGTTGCGTTGGCCGAGTAGGGGAGCACCGCGGCGAAGAGGGAACCATCCCGGTGTTCAGCAGCCACGTGGATGGCGTCCGAATCCTCCTCCACCAGCAGGATGTCGCACACCACGGCGGCGGCGCGGAAGTCGTCCCGGTTCTGGCGGAGGAGGGCCTGCAGGTCGCTGATCATGGCGTCGGCGTCGAAGTCCGCGCCGCTGCCCTCTCCGGCATCTGCGGGAGAGACGGCAACCAGCCGCACCTCGCCGTCGTTCTGGACGGTCAACGCAAAGGGCAGGAAGCCGCCGTTGCGCTGGAGCTGCTCCTGGGCCGCGCTGACGCCCGTGCCCAGGAGGTTCTCCAGGTCCGTTGCCGTGGCTTCGGAGACGGAATCGCGCCAGCTGTCCTGCCCGCTGTTTCCGTCCGCTGCCTGCCCGGTATGGTCAGCCATTCGGTGCTAGGCCCGCACCAGCGAAAGGACGCGGTCGCGGACGCGTTCCATGGTGGCCCGGTCCGTGGCCTCGGCGTTGAGCCGCAGGAACGGTTCGGTGTTGGACGGGCGCAGGTTGAACCAGTAGCTGCCGTCGTTCGCCGTGAACGTGCTGCCGTCCAGGTTGTCGATGGTGAGGTCCTCGTCCGCGAACGCCTGGCGCACGCGCTCCACCGCTGCCGGCTTGTCCTCCACCTCGGAGTTGATCTCGCCGGAGCTGACGTAGGGCTCGTATTCTCGGGCCAGGTCGGAAAGCGGGCCGTCCTGCTCGCCCAGCGCCGCCAGGACGTGCATGGCGGCCAGCATGCCGGTGTCAGCGTTCCAGAAGTCGCGGAAGTAGAAGTGCGCGGAGTGCTCGCCGCCGAACACGGCGCCTTCCTTGGCCATGACTGCCTTGATGAAGGAGTGGCCCACCCGCGTGCGGACCGCGCGTCCGCCGTCGTGCTCCACCAGTTCCGCGACGGCGCGGGAGGTGAGCAGGTTGTGGATGATGCTGGGCGTTTCCTCGCCCTGGGCCTTGGCGCGGGCGATTTCGCGGCGGGCCACCATGCCGGTAATGGCCGACGGTGAGACGGGCTCGCCCTTCTCGTCAATGACGAAGCAGCGGTCGGCGTCGCCGTCGAAGGCAAGGCCGATGTCCGCCCCGTGCTCGATCACAGCGGCCTGCAGGTCGCGGAGGTTTTCCGGCTCCAGCGGGTTGGCCGGGTGGTTGGGGAAGGAGCCGTCCAGTTCGAAGTACAGCGGAACGATGTCGAAGGGCAGCTTGGGCAGCAGCGCGTCACCCAGGACCGCCGGGGTAGTCAGGCCGGCCATGCCGTTGCCTGCGTCCACCACGACTTTCAGGGGGCGGGAGGCGGAGAGGTCGACGAGCTTGCGGAGGTACTCGGAGTAGTCCTTGAGCACGTCGCGGACGCTGATCAGGCCGCGGGCGCCGGCCGCGGGGATGGAACCGGAGTTGAGGTACTGCTCCGCGAGGGCCTGGATCTCCTTGAGGCCGGTTTCGGAGGAGATGGGAACGGCGCCTGCCTTGGCCATCTTGATGCCGTTGTATTCGGCAGGGTTGTGGCTGGCGGTGAAGGTGGCTCCGGCGCGGTTAAGGAAGCCGCAGGCGAAGTACAGCTCGTCGGTGGAGATCAGGTCCAGGAGCTCCACGTTGGCACCCCGGGTTGCCGCTCCGTTGGCGAAGGCCTTGGAGAACTCGGGGGAGGAGGGGCGCATGTCGCCGCCCACCACGATGGTCTGGCCTTCGAGCTGCAGGACATCCACGAACGCGGCCCCCACGGCTTCGACGATTTCGGCGGTGATCGACTCGCCCACAATCCCACGGACGTCGTAGGCCTTGAAGGATGCCGAGAGATCAAATGTCGTTGTCTGTTCGCTAGTCACGGGCTTTATCTTACGTGTGCGGCGCATGTGGCCAACGGGTTTGTGGAGAACTTGCGTCACAGCTGGGGCTTTGCAGCGCGTGCCTGGCCGGTTTCCACATAGCGCCGCCATCGCGGTGCGGGGTGTCGGAGGGTGCTGGGATACTGAATCAATGGCCAATAACCAGTACGCTTCCACAGTTTCCGCCACCGCCGTTGCAGATACGGCAGGCCCGGACGGTCCGGGGACCGCCACGCATGCCGAAGCGCTGGAGGTCCTGCGCGGCCTGGTGGGGAACCCGGGCGCCGTCTTCCACGACGGCCAGTTTGAAGCAATCGAAGCATTGGTCGACGGCGGGCGGCGGGCCCTGGTGGTCCAGCGCACCGGCTGGGGCAAGTCGGCCGTGTACTTCGTGGCATCCCTGCTGCTGCGCCGCCGGGGGGCCGGGCCCACACTGATCGTCTCGCCCCTGCTGGCCCTGATGCGTGACCAGGTGGCTGCCGCCGCCCGGGCAGGGGTCCGTGCGGTGGCCATCAACTCAGCCAACCAGCTGGAGTGGGACGCTGTCCGTGAGCAGCTGGCCGCGGACCAGGTGGACGTCCTGCTGGTGTCCCCGGAACGGCTCACAAATCCGGCGTTCCGGGAAACCCAGCTGCCCGAGCTGCTCCGCCGTACCGGCCTGCTGGTCATCGACGAGGCGCACTGTATTTCGGACTGGGGCCACGACTTCCGCCCCGATTACCGCCGGATCGCTGACCTCATCACCCGGCTGCCGGACACGGTGCCGGTCCTGGCCACCACCGCCACGGCCAACTCACGGGTGGTGCACGATATCGAAGAGCAGCTCGGCGCCGGGGTCCTGACCATCCGGGGCTCCCTGGGCCGCGACTCACTGCGGCTGGGAGTCCTGTCGCTGCCCAATTCCAAAGAGCGGCTGGGGTGGCTGCTGACCCACCTGGCAGACCTCCCCGGCAGCGGCATCATCTACACCCTGACCGTCTCCGCCGCGGAGGACACCGCCCGGCTGCTTTCCGAAGCGGGGCACAATGTGCTCGCCTACACCGGGCGGACCGACCCGGCGGACCGGGAACGGGCAGAGCAGCTCCTGAAGGACAACCAGGTCAAGGCGCTGGTGGCCACCTCCGCACTCGGCATGGGCTTTGACAAGCCCGATCTTGGTTTCGTCGTCCACCTGGGCGCACCGTCCTCACCGGTGGCCTATTACCAGCAGGTGGGCCGCGCCGGCCGTGGGGCCGCGAACGCCGACGTCCTGCTGCTGCCCGGCTCCGAGGACCGGGAGATCTGGCAATACTTCGCCACCGCGTCCATGCCGTCCGAGGAGAAGGCAGCGGCCGTGCTGACTGCTCTGGCCGAGGCGGGCACCGCACTGTCAACGGTGGCGCTTGAAGCCCGGGTGGACCTTCGCCGCACTCCGCTTGAGCTGCTGTTGAAGGTCCTGTCCGTGGACGGAGCGGTGGAGCGGGTCGGCGGCGGCTGGCGCTCCACGGGCCAGCCCTGGGTTTATGATGCCGAGCGCTACAGCCGCATTGCCGAGGCACGGGTGGACGAGCAGGACTCCATGGTCATCTACCAGGACACAGCCGGTTGCCGGATGGAGTACATCACGTCGGTCCTGGACGACGAGACAGCCCGCCCCTGCGGCCGGTGCGACAACTGCGCCGGCCAGTGGTTCCCTGCGGACGTGGCCGCCGATGCCACGGCGGCGGCCAACCAGACCCTGAGCCGGGCGGGCGGTGTCCTGGAGCCGCGTCTTCAGTGGCCCAGTGGCATGGACCGTCTTGGGGTGCCGGTGAAGGGGAAACTCAAACCGGCTGAGGGCCTCTCAGAGGGGCGCGTCCTGGCCCGCCTGACGGACCTCGGCTGGGGCGGCGCCCTGCGGGAACTGTTTGCCGCCGGCGCGGAGGACCGGCCCGTGGACCAGGGCATGCTCCAGGCCTGCGTCCAGGTATTGCGCGAGTGGGGGACCGACGATGGCCGGAACCCGGGATGGAGCGGGGTGGGCAGGCCGGCCGCCATCGTGGGTGTGCCGTCGCGCGGCAAGCCCCAGCTCGTGGGCTCGCTGGCCCGGGGAATCTCGGAAATCGGGCGCATCCCCTACCTTGGTGAGCTGCAGCTGGCCCACGGCGGGCCCACCGGGGGCCGCGGCGGCAACAGCGCGTACCGGCTGGCAGGGGTATGGGACCGGCTGGTGGTGGGCCCGGAGCTCGAAGCCGCCCTGCAGTCAATCCAGGGCCAGCCGGTGATGCTCATCGACGACCTCACCGACAGCCGGTGGACCCTCACCGTCGCGGGGCGCGCCCTTCGGCAGGCCGGGGCGGGAGCGGTTCTGCCCCTGGTGCTGGCCCAGGCCGGCTGACTGCTGCCCCCGCGTGCCGGGGGAGCAGGATGCTGTCCACGGTGCTTGCCAGCATCAGGACGGCCATCGCCAGGAAAGCGCCGCGGAAAGGGCCGGCCGGATCCTGGGCCGCGGTGGACAGGCCCTCGAAGGTCCGGATCAGCAGGGCAGCGATGGCGATGCCGGAGCCTGTGCCGAGCTGCACCAGCGTGGCGGACACGGTGTTGGCGGAGGTCAGCTGCGCCGGGGGAATGTCCGCGTACTGGACCGAGGCGTAGGCCGAAAAGCCGATGGAGCGGAAGGCGCCGCTGCACACCAGCAGTACGGCCATCAAAGCCACCGGGGTTTCCGGTGTCAGGAAGGCACAGAGGGCGAACGTCACGGCTGATGCCAGCGAGGCGAACACCAGCATCGCCCTGAAACCGAACTTCCGGATCAACGGTGTGGTGGCCGGCTTGATCCCGATGTTTCCAACGAACACTGCTGCCACCAGGGCGCCGGCGTGCAGCGGTGACCAGCCGAACCCCGACTGGAACATCAGCGGCAGCAGGAAGGGGACGGAGCTGATGGTCACCCGGTATACGAACCCGCCCGTGGCCATGGCCCGGAACGTCCTGGTGCGGAAGACCTGCAGATTGAAGAGCGGATGCGGAGCCCGGCGCATCCACAGGACCGCCCCGGCCAGTGCCGCGATCCCGGCTGCAGCGCTGACTCCCGCCCAGGGCAGTCCTGGGTGGCTGCTGGCAAGCTCCAGACCAGTCACCAGGGCACCGACGCCAACCGTTGTCAGGAGCATTCCGGGCCAGTCCAGCCGCCGGCCGGGATCTCCGGCCACCGCCGGAACCAGCCGCAGGGACGCCACGAAGGCGGCCATCCCAAGCGGAAGGTTGACCAGGAAGATCCAATGCCACGACAGGTACGTGGTGAGCGCCCCGCCCACCAGTGGCGCGAGTACGGGTGCCAGGAGCCCGGGCCACACCAGGAACGCGGTGGCGCGCAGCAGCTCAGACTTCGGGGTGCCGCGCAGCACCACCAGGGTTCCCACCGGTACCATCATGGCGCCGCCGGCACCCTGGGCGATGCGGCTCAGGGTCAGGGTGGCCAGGTCCTGGCTGAGCGCACACGCCAGGGATGACAGGGTGAACACCGCGATGGCAGTGCAGAAGATCCGCCTGGCACCAAACCGTTCCGCCAGCCAGCCGCTGAGGGGAATGCCGATGGCAACCGTCAGCAGGTAGGCGGTCATGGTGATGTTGACGTCGGCGGCGGGGATGGCAAAGTCCGCCGAAATGCTGGGAATGGCCGTGGTGAGGACCGTGCCGTCCAGAAATTCCATGAAGAACGCTGCCGCCACCAGGAGTGCCAGGCGCGGATTCCATGCCGTCTGGGCGCCGTCCGGGTGGTGTGGGTTGCTGGGTGCCGCCATGCGCCAATCCTGCCACCGCGGCATCGGCGGCGCCCGCCGCGTCCGATTATCGGACAGCGTTTTCCGATCGTGGTTGCCCAGCCACGCCCCGGAGAGTCATAAGGTTGTTCGCGTTTCCGAAGCTTGAACGCCCGGATCTGCGAAGCAGCCCAGGACTGGCGGGAGCCCAGGCTGCAGGGGCCGTAGTGCAGGTACTCTCTGGAAACACAAAAGGCACCGGGAAACGCAAAAGGCCCCGGTCCAGTGGACCGGGGCCAAACGCGGAGACGGGGGGATTTGAACCCCCGGTCGAGTTTAACCCCGACCCTTCATTAGCAGTGAAGTCCATTCGGCCGCTCTGGCACGTCTCCAATTGCTATTCCTAGCCCACCAAGGATACGCAGATCCGGCCATGCAGTGCAAAACGGTACCCGCCACAGGCTCGCGCCCCGGTGAATGAGGTTCGGGTGCTCCGCGGTCAGTCCTGCGCCGGGCGGACCATGCGGATCTCCGGCAGGTCCTCCCACTCCGGCAGGATGTCCCGGGCGCCGTCCGGTTCAAAGCCGAAACGGCGGTAGAAACCGATGGCCCGGCCGTTCGCGGCGGCCACCCAGAGGCTCGCCGCTTTGGAGCCAATGGCCGCGTCCAGCAAAAGGGCGCCCAGGCCAAGGCCCTGGTGTGAAGCCAGCAGGTACAACCCCCACAGTTCCAGGTCACCCGAGGACGGCGGCGGGTGCCCTTCGGGGGAACCGGGAGCCGGCAGGAGTCGTGCACCCGCGAACCCAACCACAGTCCCGCCGTCGCACGCCACCCATACCTCGGCAGGTTCGGGCCGGTCCAGCAGGTGCCGCCAGAGCCGCAGCCGGTCTGCCGGATCCACGGCGGCGAGGAAGGCATCGGACAGCATGCCCCGGTAGGTCTCCTGCCAGCAGCGCACGTGCACCTGGGCCAGCCGCTCCACATCCGCGGCAACGGCCCGCCGTACCGCCAGCCCGGGTGCCATGGCGGTCAGCCTGCCAGCGCTTTCCACAGGAAGTGCTGGCTGCGCGCCTGCAGGGCAGCGGCCTGCCGGTTGTCGGAGGCGCCGGCGTGGCCACCCTCCAGGGCCTCGTGGAACCACACGTTCGGGATGCCCATGGCCAGCATCCGGGCGGCCATCTTCCGTGCCTGCACGGGGCCCACCCGGTCGTCCGAGGTCGCGGTCCAGATGAACGTCTCCGGGTACTCCACCGCGTCCTTGAGCAGGTGGTAGGGCGAGAAGGTCCTGATGTACTCCCACTGCTCGGGAACATCCGGGTCCCCGTACTCGGCAATCCACGAGTGCCCGGCGGAGAGCTTGGTGTAGCGGCGCATGTCCAGCAGGGGCACGCCGCAGGAGACGGCCCGGAACAGTTCCGGATACCGGGTGAGCATGTTCCCCACCAGGAGTCCGCCATTGGAACCGCCCACGCAGCCCAGCCGCCGCGGCGAGGTGACCCCGCGGGAGATGAGGTCCCGCGCCACGGCTGCGAAGTCCTCGTAGGCGCGGTGCCGGTTTTCCTTCAGCGCGGCACGGTGCCAGGCCGGCCCATATTCGCCGCCGCCGCGAATGTTCGCCACCACGTACACCCCGCCGCGCGAGTGGGGTGCCTTCCCGTCGCTGCCGTCCGAGAGCGTGGTCCGCCGCTCCAGCCACGCCCGGCCCACGGTGCCGCTGTAGGCGGGCGTCCGTGAAACCTCGAATCCGCCGTAGCCGGACAGCTGGGTGGGGTTCTGCCCGTCCAAAGCCAGGTCCCGCGGAGCTACCTGGAAATACGGGACCCGGGTGCCGTCGTCGGACACGGCAAAGTGCTGCTGCACTTCATAGTCAGCGTCGGCAAAGAACGACGGCGAGCTCTTGACCACCGCATGGCGGCTCACCACGCCGGACGTCCCGGCGCTCCCGCGTTCCAGGGTGCCGCGCATCAGCGTGGTGGGGGTGGTGAATCCCGTGGCGATCAGCCAGAAGTCATCGCCCGCGCCGCCGTCCGCCGGCCCCTCGTCCTCGTCATCCACGGCGTAGGCGTTCACATCGTGCAGCGGCGGGCAGGCGTCCAGGAGAGTGGCCGCCCAGCCACCGTCCGCGCCGTCGGACGGCCGGGACGGGTCCACGACCCGGATCTCGGAGGAGACGTCCTTGAGCAGGTTGAGCAAAAGGAAGTTCCGGGTCCAGCTCCAGGACTGCAGGGACGTGTGCGCGTCGGGGGTGAACAGGACCGTGAGGTCCCGGCTGCCGGCGAGGTAGTCCTCGAAGTTGGCGGCAAGCAGGGCCCCGGAAGGATACGTAGTACCGTCCAAGACCCAGTCCTGCTGCGGACGGAAGAGCAGCCATTCCCGGTGGGCGCTGACGTTGACGTCCGTGGGAACGTCGATCTGTACCCAGGATCCGTCCCGCAGCACAAAGTTGGTGCGGTTGAAGAAGTCGATGTAGTCCACGGCGAAAGTGCGCTCAAAGCCGGGGGTGGAGTCATGGGCCGCCACGGCCATCATGTGGTCTTCCGCCACCTCAAAGAGGCGCGGAGCCGCTGCCAGGGACTCTCCGCGCTTGAGCGTCACCGCAGTCCGCGCGTAGGAGGACGCTGTCTTGGGCAGCCCATCCGCGGTGGAAGCAACCAGCAGGGTGTCGGCGTCCAGCCAGGACACGTTGCCTTTCGCCGTCGGGAGGTCAAACCCGCCGCGGGCGGGGTCCACGAAGCCGCGCGCCTCGACGTCGAACTCGCGGTACCGGTTGGCGTCGCCGCCGTCGGGGGAGAGGGCAAGCAGCGCCAGGCGGTAGGGCTCCCCGGCGGCGGGGCGCAGGAACGTGGCGCCGTGGAACACCCACTCTTCGCCTTCGGCGCGGGACAGCTCGTCAACATCGAGCAGGACGTCCCATTCCGGGGAATCGGTGCAGTAGCTTTCCCAGGTGGTCCGCCGCCACAGGCCCTTGGGGTTCTGCCCGTCTTTCCAAAAGTTGTAGTACCAGTCGCCGCGCTTGCCCACCATGGCGATCCGGTCCGTGGAGTCCAGCACTTCCAGGATGCCGGTTTCCAGTTCCGCGTAGCCGCCGTCCTCCAGCAGGTCCTCGGTGCGGGAGTTTTGCTCCTTGACCCAGGCCAGCTGTTCCTCGCCGTAGATGTCCTCCAGCCACACATTCTCGTCGACGGGTTCCGGCGCGGTTTCCCGGGAGTTGCTGCCGGAAGTGTCCCGGCCGGGGCCGGGTACGGACGCTTGATCAGCTGCTGTGGTGGTCATGCGCCCCATCCAAACAACATCCCCCATGGCTGGCAAGTCAAGCGTCCGGCGCACGCTCCGCTTCCAGCCCGTACGCTGTATGGCGTGGAAATATCGCAGAGCAACCGGGCCGTCATCATCGGTGGCGGTCCCCGCGGCACCAGCGTGCTGGAGCGGCTGCTCGCCCACACCGCCGTCGCCGGCAACCCGAAAACGGACCTGCACATCGACGTCGTGGACCCCTATCCGGCAGGCCCCGGACATGTGTGGCAACCGGGCCAGTCCCGGCTGTTCCTCATGAACACCCAGTCCTTCTACCCCACCCTGGTTCCCGAGGATCCGGCCCTTCCCGCACCTGTTGCCGGCAGCACCTTCGACCAGTGGCGGGCCAGGCAGCAGCGGGACCCGCTCCCGGCCCTCACCGCCGGGGACCGGGCGGAGCTGGCGGTACTGGGATCGAATGATTTTCCCAGCCGCGCCCTTTACGGACGCTACCTGCGCTGCACAGTGGAGGAATTGCTGGGGACGGTTCCCGACGGCGTCACGATCGCATTCCACGAAACGACCGCTGTGTGGGTGCGTCCCGCGGGGGACGGAATGTTCGACGTCGGCCTGGCCGCCGGGGAGGGCATCCGCGCCCATTCCGTGGTGCTGGCACTGGGGCACATCCCCTCCCGGCTGAATCCTGAACAGCGGGAGCTGCAGGCCGCCGCCGGGCAACTGGGCCTGCAGTACTTTCCCCCCGCCGTCCCGGCGGACGTGGACTGGTCCCGGATCCCCGCCGGCGAGCCGGTCCTGGTCCGCGGCATGGGCCTGAACTTCTTCGACACCATGGGTCAGCTCACCGAAGGCCGCGGCGGCAAGTTCGTGTCCAACGGCACGGGCCTGGAGTACGAACCGTCCGGCCAGGAACCCCTGATCATCGCAGCGTCCCGGCGTGGGACCCCGTACCGTGCCAAGGCGGCACTGGACGGCTACTACGCCTCCTCCATCACGCTCCGCTACCTCACCGAGGCCGCCATCGAGCGGCTGGCGAAGGCCGGGATCCGCCCTTCGTTCGACCACGACCTGTGGCCGCTGCTGCACCGCGACGCCCTGTGGGCCTACTACTCAACGCTGGTGCGCTCGCAGCCCGGCGCGGTGCCCGACGCGCCCGCGTTCCTCACAGCGCTGGAGGAGGCCCTGCAGCCGCACGCACACAGCGCCGCGAACTGGGAGGACAGCGTTGAGAGCGTCCTGGCCGTCCACGTGGGTCCCCGGCACCGCCTGGACCTGCCGGGGCTCGCAGCTCCTCTGGCAGGCCGTTCGTTCGACTCCCGCAGGGGCCACGACGCCGCCGTGGTGGAGTTCCTGCTTGACGATGCGCGCCGGTCTGCCCTGGGCGAGGACGATCCGGTCAAGATGGCCATCGCCGCGCTGCACCACGGCCGCGCCGTCCTGAAGTCGGCAGTGGCCGACGGCGGCATCACCGACGAGTCATGGGTCGCCGGCCTGCGCGGCTGGTTTGAATCGTTCGTGGAGGGCCTGGCCAGCGGACCGCCGGCGCTGCGTTCCGAACAGCTCGCGGCCCTGGCAAGGGCCGGGGTGGTCAGCTTTGTTGGGCCGGACCCGAAATTCCGGGTGGACCGGAAGTCGGCCATGTTCACCGCTGCTTCGCCGTGGGTTTCCGGGCCGCCCGCCACGGCAAGGACCATGGTGGAGGCCCTGGCTCCCGGAAACCGGGTCTCGGCCAACGATTCACCGGTATTGGAGCAGCTGCTGGCCGATGGGCTGGTGCGGCCCAAGCTCATGATGACCGCCGAAGGCGCCCCCATCGAGTCCACCGGCCTGGACGTGGAGGCCCACCCGTACCGCCCGGTTGCGGCCAACGGGTCAGTGACCGAGGGCCTGTTCGTGCTGGGGCTGCAGTTGTCGTCAGCGCAGTGGGGCACCGCCATCGCCGCCGAGGCTGTCCAGCCCGGCGGACCCGCGTACCGCAGCGGCCAGCGCACGCTCCGCGATGCGGACGAGATCGCCGCCGCCATCCTTCGCCGGGCTTAACTCGCCGCACTTAATTTCGCAGGGCTTAAATGGCGATGCGCCATCACTTATGGTCGCTAAACCGGCGGAATAGGGACCACAAGTGATGGCGCATCCAGGGTTTTAGCCCCGCAGGCAGGCGCGGTAGGCGGCCATGGCCTGGCCGTAGTTCGCCTGCCCCCTGACGTCAGCGGGACGGGTGGGCTTGACCGGCGGAACGCAGACCGGCTGCGCCGGCGTATCGGCTCCCACCAGTACGGCCACCTTCACCGTGGTCCCGGACTCGACGGCGGTGAGCACCAGGGTTGCCGCGTCCTCCGCCGCCCCGGCCGGGACGGCCAGGTCCACCGAGGCCGCGCCGGCGGCCACCGGTACGGTGCCCAGCGGGGTGACCGTGCCCGTAGCGTCGGTGAACGAAGCTTCCAGGGCCGTGTTCACCGGGCTGCCCAGGGAGGTCAGGTCAAGCTTCGAGACCGCCAGGGTGACGGGCCCACCGGGCTTGACCCCGTCGGCGGTGGTGTTGGTGACCGCCACCGAACGCCGCGCAAAGTCCGGAGCCACCGGGCTGCTCTTCTGGAGGTACCCGATCCAGGCGTCCCGGTCCACCAGCCCGGAATCCCGGGTATTGGTGCCTTCGGTGAAGATCCGGAAGTTGTCGCCTCCCGTGGCCAGGAAGCTGAATGTGCCCACCCGGTAGGACCTGGCCGGGTCCAGCAGTTCACCGTTCACCCGCACCCCGGTGATCCGGTTACCCGCGGCCCGGGCGGCGTCGTAGGTGTAGTTCACGTTCTTGGACAGGCCCAGCTGCAGGTAAGCGCGGCTGGGGACCGTGCCGTCCGGGTTGGTCTGCCACTGCTGCTCCAGCAGGGTCGTGAACTGCGCACCGGTCAGCGACGTGGTCCACAGGTTGTTCACGAACGGCAGGACCGCGTTGGCCTCGGCGTAGGTGATGGTGCCGTCCGGCGCGTAGTACAGCTCGTTGCGCAGGCCGCCGGGATTCACGACGCCGATTTCCGCGCCACCGAGCTCTGCCGGCTGCAGGGAGGAAAGCAGCGAGTCGGCCACCAGGTTGCCGAGGGTGGATTCGCTGCCGCGGTCATCGCGCTTGGCGGTGCCGGTGGCATCGGTGGTGAAAGCCGTGGTGATGTCCTTGGTGACCGAACCCACGGGCTGGTTGCCCACCACAGCGGCGTCCGCCAGGGCCTTTTTGACGATTGCGTCGACGGCGGCCACCCGCGGGTACGCAGCCACCAGGCCGGCGGCAGCGTCGGTGGTGCGCTTGACGTTCCCGGCCTTGTAGGCGGTCACCTGCTTGCTGGCGGTGTCCACGGTCAACTGGATCTGGCCCACGTTCTCGCCGTAGTTGCCGGTCTGCACGATGGGCCGGGTCTTGCCCGCCACGCCGGGAACAGGTGCGTCCCAGGCGTATTCCTTGTGGGTGTGGCCGGTGAAGATGGCATCAACGTCAGCGGACGTTTCGGTGACCAGCCTGGCGAAAGGTCCGCCGGCTGCCACTTCCTGCTCCAGCGTGGCGCCTTCCACCACACCCGAGCCGGCGCCGTCGTGGTCCTCCACGATGATGACGTCGGCAATCTTGTCCGCGGTGATCTTTGCGGCCACCCGGTTGATGGCGTCCACCGGGTCGCCGAAGTCGAGGTCGGCGATGCCGGCGGGAGTGACCAGGGAGGGGACCTCCTGGGTCACGGTGCCGATCACGGCCACCTTGACGCCGTTCAGGTCCAGCACCGTGTACTCCGGAAGGACCGGCTCGGTGGTGCCCTTTTTGTAGACGTTTGCGCCGAGGTAGGGGAACTTCGCATTGGTGCCGCCGGCGATGACGCGGTCGCGCAGGTCCGCCCAGCCGCCGTCGAACTCGTGGTTTCCCACGGCCGACGCCTTCAGCTCCAAGGCGTTCAAGACGTCGATGGTGGGCTGGTCCTTGGCGACCGCGGAGGCGAACGGGGAGGCGCCGATGTTGTCACCTGCGGACAGGAACGCCGTGGCCCCCGGAGCGGCTGCGGCGCGGAGCTTTTCAATGGTCCCGGCCACCTGGACGGTGTTGGCGTCGATGCGCCCGTGGAAGTCGTTGACGTTCAGGAGGTTCAGGTCAACGGTCGCAGGGGTGGCCGGAAGGTCCAGGCCCACCACCACGGGATCGTGGTCGCTGGCGCGGAACTGGTCCGGTGCGTAGTAGTTGGTGACGTTGTTGTTGTAGCGGCTGTACTCCAGCGCCACGGACTCCACCGAGTTGATGTTCCAGATGTCCGCGCCGGTGACGACGGCGTTGGCCGCCGGGGAGGCCAGGATGTGGTCGAGGGAGCCCACCATGCCGCCGAAGAGGTAGGAGTGCTTGGCGGTGCCGTCGGCGTTTCGCGCCTTGTCGTCCTGGTTGACATACCCGGCGCCCGTGAGGACGTTGATCGGGTCTTCTTTGCCGTAGGAGTTGAAGTCACCGATCAGGAAAACCTTGTCGGTGCCCTTGGACTTCTGCAGCTCGTCGGAGAACGCCAGCAGGGACTGCGCTTGGGCGGTGCGGGCGAGGTTTGAATTGCCCTGGCCCTTGTCGGTGTCGTCCGGAGTGGCAGCTGAGCCCTTGGACTTGAAGTGGTTGGCGATCGCGATGAACTTCTTGTCATCAGGGGCACCGACGGGCTTGAAGACCTGGGCCAGCGGCTTGCGGGCACTGGCGAAGGCCACGGTGTCGTTGTGGATGATGGACTCACCCAGGGGCTCGGCGGCCGCCTTCTTGTAAATGAACGCGGTGCGGATCATGTCCTCGTCAGCCAGCGGGGGTGCGTTCGCGGGAGTGCGGACGTAGTCCCAGATGCCGGGGGTGGGGATGTTGAGCGCCTCCACGAGTTTGGCCAGGGCATCATCGCGGTCCTTGCCGAACTGCGCGGAGTTTTCAACCTCCATCAGGGTCACCACGTCGGCGCCGGACTTGGCGATGGCAGAGACGATCTTGTCCTGCTGGCGCTTGAAGTTCTCCGCGTTGGCTGCACCGCGGGCGTCACAGCCGCCGCTGACGGTGATGGGGTTGCCTGCGCGGTCGGTGTAGAACTTGCAGCCGGAGAGCATGTCACCGGTGGTGGGGAAGTAGTTCAGGACGTTGAACGAGGCGATCTTGACGTTGCCGCCAACGGCTGCCGGGGCATCCGTCCGGGTGGCTCCGAAGCCGGCCGGCTGGACCGTTGCCTTGTTGACCTCGGTCAGGTGGGTCAGCGGCTGGAGCTTCCAGGAGTTGTTGGCGTAACCCAGCACCACGTTGGTGGTGAAGTCCACCGGCGAACCCACGCGGACGGGGTCCGTGGTGGTCAGGTACGGCAGGACCTCGGCCTTGGTGGCGGCGTCCTTCAGGAAATTGGTGCTGGACCCGTCGTCGAGCTTGATGCCGCGGCCAGCGTTGTCAGCCACCACGGCGGTGTACTCGGCGGAGCCGAACGGTGCCACAGCTGTGGGCTGGACCAGGGGAGTGGTCCCGCCCGCGAGGCCAATCTCGCCGTACTGGTTCAGGCTGTAGTTGTCGCTCACCGTCAGGGGCCCCTGGGGTGCCAGCAGCATGCCTTCCAGCGATTCCCGGAAGGTTTCCGCGGCGGGAAGGGTGAAGATGGTGGGCTTGACCTCGGGCGCAGCTTCGGTGAGCTTGGTGAGGCCCGCCGCCGGGACGTTGAGCTGGGTCATGCCGTAGTACTCGGCCACTGTGCCCGTCACCTGAACGTAGTCACCGGCCTGCACCGAAGCCACGGTGGCGGGGGAGTAGACGAAGATGCCGTCGGATGCGGCGTGGTTGGTGGCCGTCAGGTCACCACCCGTGCCCGGCGTCTGGAGGTAGTAGCCGTTGAGGCCGCCCGTCGGAAAGGCTGCCGTGACTTTGCCCTTGGTGGTGACGGTGGCTCCGGCCAGCGGGCTTTCCGTCCCTGTGCCCTGGATTTCTGCGATAGTCCTTGAAACGGGATCCGGCGAGGGCGAGGGGGTGGGGTCGGGAGCCGGAGCTGTGCCGCCCGCAGGTGTTGGTGTGATGGCGCCAAGGAGCGTGAAGTCAGCGGCGTTGTTGTTGCTGTCCGCCCCGGCGGCCCTGTTGAGGCTCTTCACATCGGTGTTTCCGGCAGGTGCCGCAGCAGCCAGGGTCTCGAAGGTGTTGGAGGCACCGTAGCCCAGGAGGTCGGCCACGCCAGCTGTTTCCACCACGGAACCGGTGGGAAGTGCGACGGCGGTGGGCTGCTTGGCGAGCACGATGGTGCCCGAGGCCCCGGCGAAGTTCAGGGCGCCGGCCACGAGGTCAGGCGTGGGCAGGTCAGCGCCGTTGGTGCCATTGCTTCCGCCCTGGACGAGGTAGTAGCCATTGGCCGGGATGGACCCTGACAGGGCAGCCACCCCGCTTGGCGCCGCAGTGCCGGTTCCGGAGCGGTACTGCACGGACCAGCCCTCAAGGGAGACAGGGGCGTCCGAGGTGTTGTACAGCTCCACGAATTTGTTCCTGTAGGCGGCGCCGCTGCTGCCGCCGCTGAGGTAGGCCTCGTTGATGACAACGGGTGAGGTGCCGGCCGCGGCTGAGACCTCCGCGGCCGCCGGGACAGCTGCCAGCGGGGCGGCGATGAGCCCCGCGGACAACGCTGTGCCCAGCGATAACTTCCATGTTTTTTGATGCATCCGCTCTTACTTTCATTGAGGTGTCCGGGTGGGGACCCGGTGGAGTGCGTCCGGGGTTGTACCGATCGGACGTGGGCCCGGACCCTGCTCCTGGTCAAGTGGTGTCCGGCACATGACAACAGCGCTGAATGAACGCAGGGTGGCTAGAGCGTGCATTCGGCGGGACGTTCCCCAGCGGAGCGGCCCGCCCTGCGGCCCGGAGCTTCCCTAGCCCGGACCGGAGGTGCTGTTGGCGGGAGTGATGCTGCCGGCAAACACGCAAATGTGCCGGCAGTCACAAACAGTACCCGCGGGTAGCTTTGGGGCAGGGCTTTGGCAGGGGGTTAGTCCAAAAAATTTACGTGTGCGCAACAAGGCAGGCCGGGGCTGCTTAAAGCAAAAAACCCCTGGCGGCCTACAGGCTGCCAGGGGTTCCCTTGCGGAAGGTAAGAGATTCGAACTCTTGGTACGGGGTTACCGCACACTGGTTTTCAAGACCAGCTCCTTCGGCCGCTCGGACAACCTTCCTCAGCTAGTAGTGTTTCATAGGCGCTTGCCTGCAACAAAACAGGCCCGGGGAAGCGCGCGGTGCACACTGGATGCAGCCAGGATTTTAGTCAGGAACGGGAGAGGTCCATGAAAGCCGTCTACATATCGGAACCGGGCGGCCCGGAAGTGCTGGAAGTGCGGGACGTGGCCGCCCCGGCGCCCGGCCAGGGCGAAGTGCTGATTGACGTGGTGGCGGCCGGCCTGAACCGGGCCGATGTCCAGCAGCGCAGGGGCTTCTACCCGCCGCCGCCGGGCGCTTCCGAGGTCCCCGGGCTGGAAGTATCAGGACGGATCGCCGGCTTCGGACCCGGCGTCAGCAAGCCTTTCTCGCTGGGGGACAAGGTAGTGGCCCTGTTGGCAGGCGGCGGCTACGCCCAGCAGGTGGCGGTCCCGGCCGAGCAGGTGCTGCGCGTCCCCGAAGGGGTTGACCTGGTCACCGCCGCGTCGCTGCCGGAGGTGGCCGCGACGGTGTACTCAAACCTCATCATGACGGCGCAGCTGCAGCCGGGCGAAACGGTCCTCATCCACGGCGCCACCGGCGGGATCGGCACCATGGCCATCCAGCTCGCCAAGGCCTTCGGCGCCAAGGTGGCCACCACGGCCGGGACTGAGGAAAAGGTCAGTACCGCCAAAGCCTTCCTCGGGGCGGATATCGCCATCAATTACAAAGAGGAAGACTTTCCGGAGAGCCTTCGGCGGCAGAACGGCGGCAAGGGGGCCGACGTCATCCTGGACGTGGTGGGCGCCAAGTACCTGCAGCAGAACGTGGACGCCCTGGCCGACTACGGGCGCCTGGTGGTCATTGGCCTGCAGGGCGGAACCAAGGGTGAACTGGACCTGGGGCTGCTGCTGAAGAAGCGGGCGGCCGTGGTTGCTACTGCCCTGCGGCCCAGGCCGGTGGCGGAAAAAGGTGCCATCATGACCGCCGTGCGTGAGGCTGTGTGGCCGCTGGTGGCAGACGGCAGGATCCGTCCCCTGGTTGCCAAGACATTCCCCCTGGACCAAGTGGGTGCGGCGCACCGGTACTTTGACAGCGGCGATCACGTGGGCAAGATCCTCCTGGTGATGTAGGCCCGCCGATACATACCCGGTATTGCGTTTCGGGATGCTTCCGGTCTAGGCTGGCTATACGCGGTATGCACGGGTCTTGGGGGCCTGTGCATGCCGGTAAATGACTAAGCCCGGGGGAGCAATATGTCGATTCGCCACAGCCTCCTCGCCCTGCTGCAGGACCAGCCACGCTATGGCTATCAGCTGCGGGTCGAGTTCGAGAACCGCACCGGAGCCACCTGGCCCCTGAATATCGGGCAGGTGTACACCACCCTGGACCGGCTGGAACGCGATGCCCTGGTGGCCAAGGAAGGCGATGACGGCGAAGGCCATGTGGTGTACAGCATCACCCCGGCCGGCAAAGCGGAGGTGCGGAGCTGGTTTGCCGCCCCGGTGGAGCGGAACAACCCGCCCCGCAATGAGCTCGCCATCAAGCTCGCGCTCGCCGTCACCCTGCCTGGGGTGGATGTCCAGGCCATCATCCAGGCCCAGCGCGTGGCGTCCATCAGGGCCCTGCAGGACTACACCAAGGCCCGGCGTGACACGGCGGCGAACCAGCGGGCCACGGATACCGCCTGGCTGTTGGTGCTCGACTCCCTGATCTTCCAGACCGAAGCGGAAGTCCGCTGGCTTGACCTCTGCGAGGCCAGGATGGTCCAGCAGGCCCAGGCCGCCGCCACAGGTCCTGCCCGGAAGGCGTCCAACGGGGCCCCGGAAGATGCCCCGCTCAGCGCGGACAGCCGCCGGTGAGCGTGCAGGGGCCGCAGCAGGTCCTTGAACTCGCCAAGGTTGGCAGGACCTTCGGGGAAGGCGCGACGGCGGTCGCCGCACTCCGCGACGTCGACCTCACCATATCGGCGGGGGAGTTCGTCGCTGTCATGGGACCTTCGGGCTCAGGCAAGTCCTCCCTGCTGGCCGTCGCCGGCGGACTGGACCGGCCGACGTCGGGCGCTGTCTTTGTCGAATCCACGCCCCTGGCCGGGCTGGGCCTGAATGAACTGGCCCGCCTGCGCCGCCGCGCCGTCGGCTACGTTTTCCAGGACTTCAACCTGGTCCCCACGTTGACTGCCGGCGAAAACGTGGCGCTGCCGCTGGAGCTGGATGGAACATCCGCGAGGAAGGCGCACCGGCAGGCCGCGGACGCGCTGCGGCAGGTGGGCATCCCGGAGTTGGCGGACCGGTTCATGGACCAGATGTCCGGCGGACAGCAGCAGCGCGTGGCGATCGCCCGGGCCATAGTGGGCAACCGGCGGCTGATCCTGGCTGACGAACCCACCGGTGCACTGGATTCGACCACCGGCCACGGGGTCATGGAGGTGCTGCGGGCCCGGGCCGACGCCGGGGCGGCGGTCATGCTGGTCACCCACGAGGCCAGGCATGCCGCCTGGGCGGACCGGGTGGTCTTCCTCAGGGATGGGCGCGTTATCGACCAGGCCGCCGCCATGCACGATCCCACCATGCTCCTGACGCAGGCCGGACTCTGATGCCGCTTGACCTCGCTCCGGTGCCGCAGGGGCGCCGGAGCAGCTGCCGCGTTGCCCTGCGGCTGGCGCGCCGCGACATCGCCCGCCACAAAGGCCGCTCCCTCCTGATCATCCTGCTGATCATGCTGCCCGTGGCCGGAATGACCGGCGCCGCCACCCTCTACCAGAGCTCCCAGCGCACGCCTGGGGAGACGGTCCGGTACGAACTGGGCAACACCCAGGCCAGGTTCGGCGTCCTGCCGGTGCCCAGCGCGGATTCCCTGCAGGATCCGCTCGATGACGGCGTCGTCGCCTCCAGCACCGGCCGCTATGACCCGGATTTCCAGCGGACCGACCCTTTGGACGCCATCCCGGCAGGCTATGAAATCCTTCCGCATCGCCTGCTGCAGCTGACCACCGGCGTGGGGAAGGCCCTCGTTTCACTGCAGGGCCGCGAGGTGGACGCACTCAACCCGGCCTTCACCGGCAAGTTCAGCCTCCTGGCCGGAAGGGCACCGCGGGACGGGAGGGAGGTGCTGGTTTCGCCCGGACTGATGACGCGGTTCCACATCACCTTCGGACAGGACTTTACGACGTCGACCGGAACCTTTGTCCCGGTGGGAACCATCCGCGACGCGGCTGCCTCGGACGGCAACAGCTTTCTGTACCTGCAGGCAAGCCAGGTTCCGGCCGACCTCCCACAGGGGCCGCTGACCCGCCAGTCCGTGTCCTACTACCTGGTGGGCCCTGGGCCGGTCACCTGGGAACAGATCAAGGAGGCCAACAGCAAAGGCGTGGGCGTGCTCTCCCGCAGTGTGGTGCTGAATCCGCCGCCCGTCGACCAACGCACCGTTCCAGGTGCGCAGCTGCACGACAATACGTCGGTGCTGCTGACCGTCTATGCCACCTTCGGGCTGGTCGGGGCGCTCGCACTGCTCGAAGTGGGTTTGCTGGCCGGTGCCGCCTTCGCTGTCGGAGCCAGGCGGCAGGTGCGCGAACTGGCGCTGCTGGCATCCGCGGGAGCGGAAAGTTCCACCATCGGTGCCGTCGTCACCGCGGGTGGACTCTGGCTCGGCAGCTTTGCCGTGGCCCTGGGAGCCGCGGCGGGGCTGGGGGCTGCCGCCGTCGTCGTGCACGTGGTCCGCTCGACTGGTTCTGCCCGGCTGGCCGGCCTGCACCCGGATGTCCCGCTGACCGCGATGGCCATGGCCATGGGGCTGGGAGCATGTGTGCTGGCGGCCATGGTCCCGGCACGACAGGTGTCACGGCAGGCGGTGCTGGGCGCGCTCAAATCCGGGAGGACAACGGCACCGAAGGGGCGGCGAATGACCGTGGCCGGTGCCGGGACGCTGGCACTTGCCGCGGGGCTGCTGGCAGCCGGCTGGCTTATCAGCGGGTCCACCGCGGACCCGGACCGGCGGGCGGACCAACTGCCCTTGGTGGTCACGATGCTGATTGCGGGGGCGGTCGCCGCAGTTGCAGGCCTGGTGATGTTGACCGGCTGGCTGATCGGTTGCCTCACGTCCAGGACGCAACGGCTGTCCCTCTCCCTGCGGATGGCAGCGCGGGATTCGGCACGGAACCGCGGCCGCAGCGTTCCCGCGGTGGCGGCAGTCCTGGCCGCCGCCACACTTGCGGGCGCGGCCCTGGTCCTCTCGGCCAGCCAACAAGCGGGCCTGCGGGACGCGCATTACTGGAGCGGGCTGCAGGACCAGGCGTATCTGCCGTTGACGGTGGACCGGCCCCCGGCGGCGGACGGCAGCCGCCGGCCGCCCCTGCACGTGGAAGCATCCACACTGTCCTCGGCGGTGGCAGGTGCCTTGGGGACCGTTGAATCAACCCAGCTCATCGCGGCTCCTGCCGGCCTGCGGAACTGCCCTGAGGGGCCCGCCGATCCAGGGCTGCCGGCACTGACGGATACCTCCAATTGCCTGCTGTTTTCACTTGCCAGGCCGAAGGGCAATGAGTGCCCGACCACCCCCAAGGGAAGGTTGACGGACCCGGGGGACTGGCGGTGCCGCGGTTCCATGGTCAATGAACAACCCTCCGACCGGGCCATCCTGGTCGGCGGCGAAGAGGAAATCCGGGCGGCGCTGGGACGCAGTGCGCCCGCTGAGGCCCTGGCGGTGCTGGACGCCGGCGGGATGGTGGTGACCAACCCGGTCTTCATTAGAGATGGAGCAATCCTGCTGGAAGGCAAAGACGTGAGGACGCACGGGCCCGCGCCCTCAGGGCCCGGCACGGTCCCCGCAACGGTACGAAGTATCCCGCTGCCCGCAACGGTACTTGAGCCGGTGGTCGCGGTCCCTTACTACGGAGTTGTCTCGCCCGAAACAGCCCAACGGCTTGACCTGCGGCCGGAACCCGCCGGACTGCTGGTGCAGCTGGCCACGTACCCGTCCCAGGCTGAGGCGGATGCAGCCTCCGCCGCGGCTGCTGCCGTTTACGGCCAGGCCGGCATGACCTTCCAGGCCGAACCGGGCATTACCCAGGGGAGCCAGTGGATGACCTGGTCCATCGTGGCCGCCGCCGCCCTCGTCACTTTCAGCGCAGCGGGCATCACCACCGGCCTGTCCCTGGCCGACGCCCGCACGGACCATGCCACCCTTGCCGGGGTCGGCGCAGCACCAAGGCTGCGCAGGGCGCTGGCAGGCTCCCAGGCCCTGTTTACCTCTGGGGTTGGGGCCGCGCTGGGGGCGCTCGCCGGGTCAGTGCCGGCTCTCCTGCTAGTCCTGTCCACGGACATGCGGACGGCGGTGGAGGTTCCCTGGCTGCATCTGCTGGCCCTCGTGGTTGCTGTCCCGTGCACGGCCGGGGCGCTGGCGTGGGCCTGTACCCGCTCGGGCCTGCCCCTGTCCCGCCGGGGCCTGGCGTAGCAGGCGGGCCGCCGTCCCCTCATTCGTCGCCGCGTCGCTGCCGCTCACCGCACGGCCCGGCGCCGCGCCGCCGTCGGCCGCTAAAGCGCTGACCGGCGTTGGTAGGGTCCCCAGTAGCAAAAGCGGGAAATCTCTCAAGGAGGAGACATGGCCGGAGTGCCTGACCAACGGAAGAACGAATCCCGAGCGGAGGGCGGACTGGCTACGGACCCGGATCTTCCCCCGCCCGCCGTGGACGAGGCGCGGCTCGAAGCCGAGGACCGGAAATGGACCCCGGCAAAGATCGCGCTCTGGGCCGCGATCGCCCTGCTGGGCGGAGTCGCCTGGTTCATGCTGGCGATTGTCCGCGGTGAAACCGTCAACGCCATCTGGTTCGTCTTCGCCTCCGTGTGCACCTACCTGATTGGGTACCGCTTCTACTCCAAGGTGATCGAACGCTACATCACCAGGCCGGATGACCGCCGCGCGACCCCGGCCGAGTACAAGGCCGACGGCAAGGACTACGTCCGCACCGACCGCAACGTGCTCTTCGGCCACCACTTTGCCGCCATCGCCGGCGCCGGCCCGCTGGTGGGCCCGGTCATCGCGGCGCAGATGGGCTACCTGCCCGGCACCATCTGGATCATCATCGGGGTGGTCCTCGCGGGAGCCGTGCAGGACTACCTGGTGCTCTTCTTCTCGATGCGCCGCGGCGGCCGTTCCCTCGGCCAGATGGCGCGCGAGGAACTCGGCATCATCGGCGGCACGGCCGCCCTCATCGCCACCCTGCTCATCATGGTGATCATCGTGGCCATCCTGGCGCTCGTCGTCGTCAACGCTTTGGGCGAAAGCCCGTGGGGCGTGTTCTCCGTGGGCATGACCATCCCCATCGCCCTCTTCATGGGCGTCTACCTCCGCTACCTGCGCCCCGGCAAGGTCATGGAAGTCTCCATCATTGGCTTCGTCCTGCTGATGGCTGCCATCATCGGCGGCGGTGCCGTGGCCGGCACCGAATGGGGCGCGGCGTTCTTCCACCTGGACAAGGTGACCATCGCCTGGGGCCTGATCATCTACGGCTTCATCGCTGCGATCCTGCCGGTGTGGCTGCTCCTGGCCCCCCGCGACTACCTCTCCACCTTCATGAAGATCGGCGTAATCGTCATGCTGGCGCTGGCCATCATCGTGGTCCGCCCCGAAATCACGGTTCCGGCCTTCAGCGAATTCGCCTCCCGCGAGAACGGACCCGTCTTCTCCGGTGCCCTGTTCCCCTTCCTGTTCGTCACCATCGCCTGCGGTGCGCTCTCGGGCTTCCACGCGCTGATCTCCTCGGGCACCACACCCAAGTTGATCGAGAAGGAACGCCAGACCCGCTTCATCGGCTACGGCGGAATGCTGATGGAATCCTTCGTCGCCATCATGGCCCTGGTGGCGGCCATTTCGATTGACCGCGGCATCTACTTTGCGATGAATGCCCCCACCGCCCTGACGGGCGGCACGGTGGAGACAGCCGCGCAGTGGGTCAACAGCCTCGGCCTGGCCGGAGTCAACATCACGCCGGACCTCCTGGCGCAGACCGCCAAGGACGTCGGGGAGCAGAGCATTGTGTCCCGCTCCGGTGGTGCTCCTACCCTGGCGGTCGGCCTGGCGCACATCATGCAGCAGTTCATCGGCGGGACAGCCATGATGGCGTTTTGGTACCACTTCGCCATCATGTTCGAGGCCCTTTTCATCCTCACCGCGGTGGACGCCGGCACCCGCGTTGCCCGCTTCATGCTGCAGGACTCCATCGGCAACTTCGTCCCCAAGTTCAAGGAAGCCTCCTGGCGGCCGGGCGCTTGGTTCTGCACTGCCGTCATGGTGCTTGCCTGGGGTGCGGTGCTGCTGATGGGCGTCACCGATCCGCTGGGCGGCATCAACACCCTGTTCCCGCTGTTCGGCATCGCCAACCAGTTGCTGGCCGCCATTGCGCTGGCCGTGTGCCTGGCCATCGTCGCCAAGCGCGGAACCTTCAAGTACCTCTGGATCGTGGCCCTGCCGCTGGCCTTCGCCGCGGTGGTCACCATTACGGCGAGCTACCAGAAGATCTTCTCCTCCACTCCTGCCGTGGGGTACTTCGCCAACAACGCTGCCTTCAGCAAGGCCCTGGCCGACGGCAAGAAGGAGTTTGGCACAGCGAAATCAGTCGCTGCGATGGAAGCCGTGGTCCGAAACACCGCCATCCAGGGTTGGCTGTCCGTGATCTTCGTGGTGCTCAGCATTATCGTGATTGCGACGGCGGTGCTCGCCACGGTCAAGGCGTTCCGTGACCGGTCGGCTGGCGTGGCCACCGCCGACAACGAGGACCCGGCTGTTCGGTCGCGCGTCTTCGCCCCGGCCGGGCTGGTCCCGACAACCGCGGAACGTGAACTGGCTGCCGAGTGGCAGAAAGTGCCCGCCGAGGCCCGCCTTGAACGGGCAGGGCACTGATGAGCACCGGCATCGCCCTGGTTGCCAACGGGTTCCGCGGGTTCGCCCGCTACCTGGGCGGCGTCATGGGCGCCGACGCCTACGCCAAGTACCTGGAACACCACCGGGCGGCAGGGCATCAGGAAGCACCCCTGACGGAGCGGGAGTTCTGGCGCGACCGTACGGACCGCCAGGACAGCAACCCCCAGGGCCGGTGCTGCTGATTGAGCCCGCAGCGGACAGGCAGGGCCCACCGGACTTCCCGGTGGGCCCTGCCTGCATGGGCCGTGAGAGTATGAACGCATGAGCGATCCCAATGACACTCAGGCAGCTGAGGATCTCCCGGTAGAAGGCACTCCCGTTGATGACAGCGAGGCACCTGTCCAGGCCCCGTCTGACGGGGACGGCAGGCAGCGGGGCAGCAGCCTGCAGGACCTGGTGGACGAGCCCGCCAAGGTGATGCGGATCGGCACCATGATCCGGCAGCTCCTCGAAGAGGTGAAGTCCGCACCGCTGGATGACGCCGCAAGGGGCCGGCTCGCCGCCATCCACGAGCGCTCCATCAAGGAACTTGAGGACGGGCTCGCGCCGGAACTGGTGGCGGAGCTGGACAGGATCAGCCTGCCCCTCTCCGACGAGGCCACTCCCTCCGACGCCGAGCTTCGGATCGCCCAGGCCCAGCTGGTGGGGTGGCTGGAGGGCCTCTTCCACGGGATCCAGACGGCCATTGCGGCCCAGAACGCAGCCCGGGAACACGCAGCGGCACAGCTGCAGCTGCGCCAGCTGCCGCCTGGCACCATGATTGCGCCCGGCGTCGTGATCGGGGAAAACGGCGAGCCCCAACGTGCGCCGGCCGGCACCCGGCCGGGGCAGCCGGCACGGCCCAGCCAACGTGAGGACCCGGACCACGGCCCGGGCCAGTACCTGTAGGTTCCGCTTGGGCTTTTTCAGCGCCGCCAGGCAGGGGCGCAAAGACGACGCAGAGCTGGGCCGGGGGTTGTGGCGCCGGGCGCACGACCGCTTCCACCGGGGACTGGACCGCTTCCACCAGGTGCTCGAGGGCGTGGAGGACGACCAGTTGTACGGCGAACTGGTGGCCATCGCCAACCAACTCGCCGCCCTGCTTCCGCGCGTCCGGGCTGTCTGCATGGAGGCGCAGCGGCGTGCCCCCAGCGAGGGCCTGGACATACCGGCGGCCCTGGCGGACGTCCACAGGTCCTTGTCCAAGGCAGGAAATTCGCTGGCAACGACGGCAGAGGCGGCGGCAATGCTGCGGCTCGCCGTGGGTCCGGTGCCGGTGGGTGCAGCATCAGTCCACCGCCGCGCCGAGGCTGTCTTCCAGCAGGTGGACGACGCCGAGAGGCAGCTTCACGCGGAATAGCTGCACAGGTGCCGCGGGATATTCCCGATTTGGAAGCCTACTTTTCAGTTAAGCGTGTGGCTGACAGGGGCCGAATCAGGAGCGCCGGGGCGGACAGCTTTGGCAGGATGAAAGCATGACTCTTTCACCTACCTTGACTTTCAATGACGGAAACACGATCCCCCAGCTCGGCTACGGTGTGTGGCAGGTTGAGGACGACGTGGCTGAAAAGGTCGTGCGCCAGGCGTTCGAGGCCGGCTTCCGGCATATCGACACGGCAAAGATCTACGGCAATGAGGCAGGCGTGGGCCGGGCCATTGCCAGTTCCGGCCTGTCTTCGGAGGAAATCTTCATCACCACCAAGCTGTGGAATGCGGACCAGGGCTACGAGTCCACCCTCGCCGCCTTCGAGGAGTCCATGGACCGGCTCGGCCTGGAAACCCTTGACCTGTACCTGATCCACTGGATGCAGCCCAAGCAGGACAAGTACGTTGACACCTGGAAGGCGCTGATCGAACTCCAGAAGCGCGGACGGGTGAAGTCCATCGGTGTCTCGAACTTCACCGCAGAGGGCCTGCAGCGGCTCATCGACGAAACGGGCGTGGTCCCGGCCATCCACCAGATCGAACTGCACCCCTACTTCAGCCAGCGCGAACTGCGTGAGTTCGGTGCCGCCAAGGGCATCCTGACCCAGGCATGGTCTCCGCTGGGCCAGGGCGGGGAACTGCTGCAGGACCCGGCGGTCGCCTCCATCGCTGCCAAGCACCAGGCCACCCCGGCCCAGGTGGTTATCGCCTGGCACCTGGCGATCGGCAACGTGGTCATCCCCAAGTCCGTGACCGAGTCACGGATCAAGGAGAACTACGCAGCCCTTGAGGTATCCCTCGATCCGGAAGACGTCGAAGCCATCAACAACCTGGACCGGACCGCCGGCGGCGAAGGCCGCATCGGCCCCGATCCCGCGGTCTCCGACTTCGCCTAGGCCGTGACGGCGGCACCGGTCCCAGCGGCCGGTGGAACCCCGCCAAGCCAACCCCAGCCCGTGCTGCCGGCAACCGCCAGGCAGCACGGGCTGAGGCTTTTAATCTGACCTGTACCGGGCCGGGCGGATGTGGGCCGGTCAGGCAGCGATCTGGACGTGCTCCACGGTGACGGCGTCCACCACGGCCCAGCTGTCCTCGCCGTGGCAGTGCCGGCCGGCGAAGCGCTCGGCTTCTTCAAGTGTGTCAAAGACCTCGGACCGTGCCCGGCCGCAGTCGGCGTCGAAGTACGTCACGTGAAATTCCTGTACTGCTTGGTTTTCCATGAATCCAGTCTGCAACCAGGGTCTGACATTCTTTGGAACCGACTCCGCGTGTTGTGGACAGACGCCGGGCACGGGGCCGCAGGACGGGTGTGGCCGGCCGGTCAGCGGGCCCTTGGATCCTGGGTGGTGGCCGCGGCGGCCCGCACCTTCAGCGTGAGCGCGGCGAGTGCGAGCATGCCGAGTCCGGTCCATACAAGGGTCCCGCTCCAGACCTCGGGCGAGAAACTGAGGGCGCCGTCGTGGAGTGCCACGCCGGCGAAATATGGGGCCCAAAACACCACCGGGGTGAGGCCTGCCGCGGTCATGAGCCGTGCGGGACGGCCAGGGGTGGGACGGACCACCGCCCACACCGCGCCCACGAGGATGGAACCGACCAGGGCAACCGGGACCAGCCAGGCGTCGCGCAGCGCCACCATGACCTGCAGGGCGACGGAGGGGACCAGCGCCATGGCCGCCGGAACGGCAGGGTGCAGGCGCCACCGCAGCGACAGCAACAGGACGGGAACAAAGAGCGCGAACGTCGAGACGAGGAACGATGCCAGGGACACCATGATGCTTGAGGACGTCGGTACCGTCACCGCGGGCTGCGTCCCGGCAACGGTTGTGTACGTCTGGATGAGTCCGTGGCGGGCGAAGACCGCGAACTCCTGCAGGATGAACGCGGCAACCATGCCGGCGAGCACGGCGCTGGCTACGACCGGGAGCAGCCGTGGCCACGGCCGGGCCGGGGTGTGCCACGCGGCGGAGAAGGGTGCTCCCAGGATGAGGAAGCCGCCAGTGGCCAGGCCCAGATGGGACGGGCTGAACAGGGCGCTGATGTTCTGCTCGATCCCGAACACCGAATGCCAGGCGAAGTCTCCTGCCCCGGATGCGAGGAAGAGTACGACGCCGGCCGCTGCGGCCCCGTAGCCGGCAGGGACGGCGTCCATCCACCGCGTGCCCGGTGCGTGCCGGCGCCAGGTCAGCGCGGCGATCCAAACGGCACATGCAGCGAAGCCCGAGTAGAGGACAGCGTGCCACGGAGTGAAGAACGTCTCGAGGTTTCGCAGGTTGTTGTGGGCCCACCCGTCAACATAGGTCCCGGTGAGGAGCCAGACGCCCGCGGCCAGGGTAATGATGTCTTCCCTGGCCGTGGTGGGGCGGTGGACTGATACCGGCGGAATCGCAAAGGCATGAGTTGCTGCGGCGTCCATAGCTCCAGAGTAGGTCCCGTCCGCGCCCGGGGCGACAGGATTTTTCCCGGGCCATTCCCGTATGCGCCCTCCCTTTAGCTGCTGCCCAGGCGGAGTACGCGCTCCTGCGCCAGCATTGCCGTCCGGCTGGCTTTGTCTGCCGCCCGTGCGGCCTGTTTCGCTTCCGCTGCGGTGGTGGCAAGCTGCTTGCGGGAGCGGTCAAGGCGTTCTTCGGCGGCCTTGAGCCGGCTCCTGAGTTCAGCCGTTTCCTGTTGCAGTTCCGCGATGTCCGCACGCGCCTGCTCTTCCTGCTCCCGCAGGCCGCCGGCCAGTTGTGACGCTGCTTCTTCGGCCTCCCGGGCTTCCTCGAGGGCGGCCCTGGCCCGTTCCAGCGCAGGCGGCGAGGCCGGGCGGGGGGTCTGCCGGACTGCCTCAAGCCGGGGCTTCGCCGGCGTTGGCGCGGTGCCGTGCGGCGCCGTCGCCGGCGTCTTCGATGCCGCCACCTTCGCCGCTGGCGTTTTCCCGGCTGGCGGCTTCACCCCTGCCGTCTTCATACCGGCCACCCGCCGTGCAGGCGGGGGAGTATCGGCGGCCCGGTTCGGCGGTGCGGCCGGGAGCAGACCGGGGAGGGCCACCGCGCCGCCAAGGTCCACGTCGTTGACGCCGTCCGAGGAGAGGACTTTCAGCAGCCGCCCACTGGCAACGGCGTTGGCTGCACCCGTGTCCGCAGTCAGGGCCCGGAGTGTTTCCTCGACGTCGGCTGCCATCGCGTCGCTGATGGGCCGGCCCTGCTCAAGGGCCACAGACCGGGCGGTGTCGACGGCGTCTGCGAGCATGGTGCGCCGCTCCCGGCCGAGTTCGCGCATGGCAGGGGCGTCCAGCGAGTCCTGGGCGGCCCGCATCCGTGCCCCAAGGTCGCCCAGCCGGGCCGGCACGTCCGGCCGGTGCCTGGCAAGCATGTTGAGCGCCCACGCGGCGACGGAAGGTTTCGGCAGTCCCCGCACCGCTGCCGCGAGGTCCTTGTCCCGGCCCGCTGCCTCTTTGGCGGCGGCGGCGCGGGCTGCAATGAAGTCCTCCAGCGCCCCTGCATACAGCCGGTCGGCAATGTCCGCCAGGGCTTCGTCTTCCATGCCGCCATCTTAGGTGCCGGGAACGCTGCCTTCCGTAGATTCACCGCCGTGGGAGACCGGCCCACGCCCCCACGGCCGGTGCGGGAAAAGGCACCCTGTTACTCGCAGGCCGGGAGGGGTAAGTTGCACGAATGGACGATTCATATCAGGTCATCGTGGTTGGCGGCGGTTTTGCCGGGAAAGCTGCGGCTGAAGAGTTGGGCCGCAAAGGTGTCCGGGTTCTGCTGCTTGACGCCAACAGTTACCAACAGTTCCAGCCACTCCTCTACCAGGTGGCTGCGTCCCAGATCGGCGTATCCACGGTGACGCGGCCGCTGCGCGCGGAGTTCCGCGGAATCAACAGCGTCCGGGTCCTGACGGCGGAGGTGACCGCCATCGACGCGGCGAACCGGACCGTGACCACCGCGGACGGTTCCACCTACCGGGCCCAGGCCCTGGTCATCGCCACGGGGGCAGTTCCGAACTTTTTCAACACCCCGGGCGCGGATGAGCATGCCTACCCGCTGTACTCGGTGGCGGATGCAACGCGGCTCAGCGCGGCCATCACCGCCATCCTGGACGAGGCCGACCGCGAGCCCGGGGCCGGCGCTGACGTCATTGTGGTGGGCGGTGGCCCCACCGGCGTCGAGACTGCCGGCGCGCTGGCCGAAAACGTGAAATACCTCGTGCCGAAGTACTTCTCGCCGGAGCTGGCGGGTCGGTGCCATGTCCATCTGGTGGATATGGTTCCGAACGTCCTTGCCGCCTTTTCGGAGAAATCGCAGGCGTACGCCCGGGACCGCCTGACAAAACTCGGCGTGCAGCTGCATATGGGCCAGCCCGTGGCTGACGTCCGCCCGGACGGGGTGACCCTCAAGGACGGGACGGTGATTCCTGCCCGGGTTGTGGTGTGGGCCGGCGGGCTGCAGGCCGGGCGGATCATCACCGAGTCCGGCCTGAAGCAAGGCAGGGGCGGCCGCGTGGACGTCCAGCCTGATCTGAGCGTCCCTGACGTCGAGGGCGTCTATGTGCTGGGCGACTCCGCCAACATCACCGACGCAGCCGGGAACAAGCTGCCACAGCTCGGGTCGGTGGCCCAGCAATCGGGTAAGTGGGCGGCCCGCAACATCTACGCGGATCTTACCGGCGGAGTGCGCGAGCCCTTCCGCTACTGGGACAAGGGGTACATGGCCATGGTGGGACGCGGCGCGGCGGTCGCGGAACTGGGCCGCCGGCGCCTGCAGCTTCAGGGGCCCCTGGCATTCGTGTCGTGGTTGGCGGTCCACCTGGCCCTGCTGCCCGGATTCCAGCAGAAGGTCAGGGCGCTGTTTTCCTGGGCCAACGGCTACGTCACCCACAGCCCCTCCCAGGTGGTGGTGGGCAGGCCGGATTAGGGCCCTTCACCCAGCGGGTCAGGCTGGCCGCCGCAGGTCCCCGGCTGCCTGGCGCCAACCCCGGTGGGCTGGCCCGCCGTCGTCAGTTCCTTTCGAAACTCGCCAGACGGCCCGCAGCGGCCCACCCGGATGCCTCGTAGGAGGCGGCAGCGTCCGGGTGGACCACCATATGCAGGTACTCGGCGCCATGGAGGAAAGCCTCCTCCGCCATCGCCGCGAACAGGCCCCGTTCGAAGGCCTCCTTCTCCGGCCCCTGCGGGAGTTCGGTGATGGCCACCGCCGCGAAGTCATCCCGCACCTGGATGCGGCCCTTGGCGACAGGGTGGTCGAAAACGGTGATTTCGACGGCGTCATAGGTCTCCATGGGTGCCAGGGCCACCTGGGAGTTTTCGGGCAGCTCCACAGCCACGTCCAGCCCGGCTGTCGGGGCCATGAGCAGGACCTGCTCAGCCACGGGAGCGAGGCCGGCCGGTGCCAGGCCCTCTGCGGCGCCGGCGTCGGCGCAAAGCAGGGTAAGGCGCACACCGGGTTCGCCCGCGGCTTTGCCTGCAAGTTTCTCAGCGTCAGGTCCCGGCCAGCCTGCCACGTATTCCTTGCCTGCGGGATCCTGCCCCATGCCGGCTTCGACGACGAAGCCCGCGCCGATGGGGTCTGCGCCGCGTTCCTGGAGGTCCGCCCAGGCGGGAACCCAGCCGATTGCGGGAAGGTCGTGTTGTTCCGGCATGGACAGTTCCTTACGTTCGGCAGCGGCGGGACAGGGTCCATCCGATGCGGCTGGGCAGGTCCCCTGTCAACGTATCGGATCGGCATGCGGGCCGCCAGCGGAACGGCACGGCGCCGCCACGGATGATGCTTCGGTGCAGTGGGTCAGGGCAGGTGGGCGAAGGACATGCCGGCTGCCAGCAGTTTGTCCACCGCCTGTTTCAGGCCTTCCGCTGTTCCGCCGTTGGGGTGGTTCCCATGGCAGATGACCACGTCCCCTGCCCGGGCCTTGCCCACCTCCCGGGCAACGACGGCGGCGGGATAGGTTGCACCGCCGTCGCCATTGATGCTGAAGCCCACCGGCTTTACGCCCAAAGCACCCAGGATGTCCGTGGCGACGTCGTCCATGTAGGCGGTGCCTGGGCGGAAGTACCGGGGACGCTTACCCGTAATGCCCGCCAGGGCGTCGTCGTTCGGCATGACCTCGTCATAGACTTCCCCCGCGTTCTTGGTCCCCGGGATGCCGTACGCCGTATTGCCGGTGGTGGACAGCGGCTTATGCGAAGTCCCGTGGTTGGCCACCTCGAAGAGGGGGTCTGCCGCTAGCTGCCGCGTGGCAACAGGGTTGGCATTGATCCACCGGGAGTTCAGAAAGAGCGTGGCCGGGATGTGGCGTTGGCGCAGCGTGTCGAGCAGCGCCTGGTCGTAGCCGCTGCCGCCGGGGCCGCCGCAAAAGTCAAGAGTAAGGGCGATTCCCTGTGAAGCGGGTGGCAGCCGCGTAAGGACTCCGGGAGCCTCCAGGCCCCAGTACCGGGCCGGGTGCTTCCCGTAGGTGTCAACAATCTGGGCACGTGACGGTATGGGCGCTGCCGGCGTGTTGGGGGCGGGCGCGTCGCCATCGGGCCCGGAGTGCAGGACGGTCGAGCTGGCACCCGCCGCACCGTCGTCGGGCGCCGGCATGTCCGATCCCCCCACTTGGTGCTTGGGGTGCGGCTGCAGGTCGGGCACGGCGGCGGACATCGTCAGCACTGCCGCCAGCAAAACCGCCCTGCGGCCGGGACCCTTCCCGTCCTGGCTCAAGTGCCGGGGGACATGTGGTTCCACCGCTAATTCCTCTTCCGGGACTGTTCTGCGGCCCGCGCCCGGCCTGCCCTGTCCGGGCAGGCAGATGGGGAAGGTGCGGGCAGGCTGCAGGCTGCGGGAAATGCAGCGTCTAAGGCAGCAGCGCGCGCAACAGCAGCCTGGAAGCGGGGGGTCATACCCGGAGCATACCTTGGCTGCCTTGCCGTTTCCTGAACCTTGCCCGGCGCCTGGGCGCCGGCCGTAATAAAGCGCCGCGGCAGGGACTTTGGTCCCTGTGCCCTCCGCCCGGTCCGGCGTTTACTTGTGGTTTGGGGTGGGCACAGCCGCCCGCTTCAGAGTCAGTTCTGTCACCTGAGCACGGAGGCTACATCCAGCAATGAACCTCAAAGACCGATGGGGCCGCCTGGACCCGGCAACCCAGAAGTGGCTGATCGACAACCCGGGATGCCAGATACTTCCACGAACGATCACGGCGGTGATCTCCAAAGAGAGCGGGGAGAGCCTTCCCACGGGACAGCACGGCGAGGCAGCCGTTTCCCGCGAGGACCAGGACTTCATCCGATCGAAGCTGAACGAGTTTCCCAAGGCCTGAGGCCCCGCCGCGATCACGGGCGAACCCGCGAAAAACTGGCGCGCCCGCGGGTAGTAGACTCAGCGCAACATTGGCACTTGGGGGAGTGGGACATGACAGCAGCAATCTCACCGGCGGCGGCCGGGTTCACCAGCACGGCATTCCTTCGGACAGCCTGCGTTGCCGTCACCTTCCCGCCGTGCATCAAACCGTGAAGCCCATCATCCTGCTCGACATCGACGGCGTCCTGAATCCTGCCGTGCGCCCGGGCGGCGGGATTGATGAGCCGCTGCTTCGGCTCTCCAACGAGAAGCGCGCCCTGGTCCGGCGCCTGGCCCGCAGCGGACGCATTGCGTGGGCGTCGACGTGGCCGGCGGACACCGTCGCCGGTCTGGAAGCCCAGCTGGAGCTTGACGTCGAACCGCTGCGGGTCACCATGGTGTTCCGGCAGTCTGACGCGGGCGTGCCGACGCCAAAACTGACATCGATTGCCCGGTGGCTGGCCAGGATGGACGCCAGCGACAACGCTGACTGGGATTCAGTCGTATGGATCGATGACGTACTTGGACCCGACGCCAGGAAATGGGCCAGCGGTCACGGCCAGCCGGTGCACCTCGAACAGCCTGATCCTGACCGCGGCCTGGCGGAAGTCCACGTGGCACGGATCGAGGCCTTCATCGCCGGCAGGTGACGTGTTGGTTGCCAAGGAGAACAGCCCGATGGGGACAAGTTCGGACGCAAAGCGGCGGTGGGCCGGAACCACTGCCTGGATCCTGCTCGTCTTAAGCTCGCTGGTCCTGGTCAGCTACGGGATCGCTCGTGCCGATTGGTTTCTCTGGCTGCCCACGCCGGCTGAAATGGAGCAGTCGTGGACCGGGAACCTGTTTGTCTATGCCGGGTGCGCCGTGTCCATCGCAGCTTCCGTATGGTCACATGCCCGTGGCAACCCGGTGTGGGTGTCCGTCTGTGTCGGGCTGCCAGGCGTCCTCGTGGGCTGGGCGGCGCTGGTGGACCCCTACAGCCTGCTGCGTCACCTGGCCGCCGTCGTCGCATTTCCCATGGCCCTCAGCGCGGTGGCCGAGGTCATCTGGGCCCGCGGCTACAGGCAGCGGGGACTGGGTCGATAAGGAGGCCACCTCCCGTGTCCGCGGTAGAAACCGGAAAAGCCGGTTAACCAGCGATAAACCCCGGAAACCCCTAAAAAAAGGGGCTGTCCGGGGTTTATCCCGAGCTTCCTATCAGAATCGAACTGATGACCTTTTCATACCAGTTCATCGGTTCACGGGCGCTCCCGGCATTTCACGTCCACCCCATAAACCGCGGTTTCTTGGCAATTTTGGCTCGGGCACTCATCACTTCTCAAAGTGTGCCCCAAAGTGCATTCTCCTGCTCCAACCGGCGGTTCCGCTTCTTCAGCTCCCGCATCTCAGTTGACTCCGCGGCCGCCGGACTGGCCCCGGATTCCTTACGTTCAGCAATGACAATCCAGCGCTTCAACGTCGTGACCGAAAGCCCGAAATCCTTGGCAATCTGCGTCAACGGTGCCTCGCCCTTCCGGGCCACATCAATAACATCCTGGCGGAACTCCGCCCCATAAGCCGTGGACATGGTCAACTTCCTTCCACGAGCACAAGCTCGCTAGGTCAAAGAGTCAACAAAACCCGGGGCAGTCCCAGCCGCCCGCCCTTCCGGGCCGGCTCTGTGGCTGGGTAAGGCCCCAACAGTGAAGTAGGGGGCAATGTTGGGGGCTGCACCCCTCGACCGGTCCTGAGCACGGGCCCTAATGTTTCTCGCAAGCATCCGGCCAGGAAGATTGAGGGCCCGAAATGGGAGCACAGGAAAACGCCGCATTGGTTCGGCGGGGCTATGAAGCGTTCAGCAGTGGCGACATGAATACGCTCAGGGACCTGTTCGCTGAAGACGCGGTCTGGCACGTCGGCGGCACAGGTCCGTTATCCGAAGACAAGAAGGGCCGGGACGCGATCCTGGCCTACTTTGGCGAGCTTGGTACGCGGTCCAACGGTTCGATTGGGGTCACGATGGAGGACGTGGCCTCAGGCGACCGATATACGGTTGGCGTCCAGTTTTCGCCCGCGGAGCGCGACGGCAAGACAATGGCGGCCGGAGGCCGTCGAGGCGGGGACAGTCAAGCTGGTTGGGACCCACGAGGCGACGATCATCGCGGAGGCCGAGCGGCTGCTCGGCGGCGACTCCACCGCGCGGGCCGAGATGGCGCGGGTGATCAATCCCTACGGGGACGGACTGGCCGTCGCGCGAACGACAGCGGCGATCGAGCACCGCTTCGGGTGGGGCAGTGGATGCCGGAGTTTAACGGCAACGTCGTCGTGCAGCAGCCCATCCCCAGCCCGCGCCAGGAGCCGGTCGCGGCGGCGACGGTCTGAGGGGGAGGAGATGTCGATCGACGAGCAGGCGGCGCTGGTCACGCCGGAGCTGCTGGAGCGGGTCGCGGAGGCGCTGTACGAGGCCCTCGACCCCCACTTCCGGGAGTTCGCCTGGAAGGACGCCCTGGAGGGGCAGCAGGAGTGGGCGCGGGGCCGCGCGCGGCACGTCGCCCCGATCGTGGTGGAGCAGGGCTTCCTGCTCGCTCAGAAGTGGACGCGGGGGATGATGGAGAGGAATGAAGATGTTCACACGTAGGAGGCGCCAGTGGGCCCTTGCCGCGGTCGCTGCGGCGACGGTGCTGGCCATCAGCGGGACGGCCACCGCCGCCCCCACCCCACCGGCGGGCCAGAAGGCCCACCACCGCGGCGACACGGCCAGCATGGTGAAGCTGCCTGCCCCGCCCCGGCCGCCGCGCCAGCCGGTGCACAAGGCGGGCCCAGCCCCGGGCAGCGCGACGTCGTCTGCCGCCCCCGGCTCGGCGACCCCCTTGGCGGGGCACTCGGTGGCCCTCCCCGCCCTCAACACCCGGATGGCGATGGCGTCGCTGATGGCGTACAGCCAGGGCGGCTCTGGTGGGGCGCTGGTGCTGTACGACAGCACGGGCACCTACGGGTGGCTGGGGGAGCTGTACGGGGAGCAGACCACCAACCTGGCGGGGCACTTCGGCGGGGTGACGGCCGAGCCGGTGACCAGCTACACCGCGGGGCAGCTGAACAACTTCTCCGCGGTGTTCTACATGGGCAGCACCTACGACGAGCCCATCCCCTCCGCCTTCCTGTCTGACGTCCTCGCCACCACCAAGCCGGTGACGTGGATGGGGTACAACGTGTGGCAGCTCACCAACGCCAACACCAACTTCACCGCCGACTACGGGTGGAACTGGACCTCGATCGACACCAGCACGGTGAACGGGGTGGCGTACAAGGGCACCACGCTGCAGCGGGACGGCACGAACAACCAGGGCGGCATCCTCAACCTGACCGTCTCGGACACCAGCAAGGCGTCCGTCCTGGCCCAGGCGGTCCGCGCCGACGGGACCACCTTCCCGTGGGCGACGCGGGCCAAGAACCTCACCTACATCGGTGAGGTGCCGTACTCCTACGAGGGGATGAACGACCGCTACCTCGCGGCGAGCGACCTCTTCTTCGACGCGCTGGCGCCGTCCACGGCGGCGCGCCACCGCGCGCTGGTGCGGCTGGAGGACATCAACCCGTCCACCAACCCGGCCGACATCAAGAAGGCGGCGGACGTGCTGTCGGCCAACCACGTCCCGTTCACGATGGCGGTGTTCCCGCTCTACCTGGACCCCAACGGGTACTACAACAACGGCACTCCGCAGACGATCCACATGAAGGACGCGCCGTCCGTGGTGAGCGCCATCAAGTACGCGATGGGCAAGGGCGGCTCGCTGGTGGAGGAGGGCTACACCCACCAGTACAGCAACATCAACGACCCCTACGACGGGGTGAGCGCCGACGATTGCGAGTTCTACCTCGCCCACGTCGACAGCACCAACACGGTGGTCTTCGACGGGCCTGTGCCGGTGGACAGCGCCAGCTGGGCCCAGAACCGGGTCACTTCCGCCGCGCAGGAGTTCAAGGCGGCTGGCTTGCCCGTCCCGCCGATGTGGATGATGCCGCACTACGTGGCGTCCGCGCTGGACTACCAGACGGTGGGCAAGTCGTTCAAGACGCGGTACGACCGGACGCTCTACTTCGGCGGCCAACTGTCGGGGACGGGGCCGGACTACAGACACATGAACGGCCAGTTCTTCCCCTACGCCGTGACTGACCTCTACGGGTCGAAGGTGGTGCCGGAGAACATCGGCGACGACGAGCCGCAGCCGTACAACGCCAACCCGGCCCGGCACCCGGCCGACATCATCGCGTCGGCCAAGAACAACCTGGTGGTGAGGGACGGGTTCGCCTCGTTCTTCTTCGACCCCTCGCTGATGAGCGACACGCAGGACGGCACCACCAACGACCTGCAGACGATCGTGAGCGGGATCAAGAACGCCGGCTACACCTTCGTGGCGTCGGGCTCCGTGTGACCGGCGAGGGGGTGCCGGAACTAGCCCCTCCGGCATCCCTCGCTTCGGCCGAGCTGGGCGTGCCCCGTCACGCCCAGCTCCGCGGAGGGCCTCCGCCAGCAGGGTGCCCGCCGCGCCGTCCTCGGCGAAGTACCACCAGAAAGGGCCCGCCGCCCAGCCCACCTCGCTCACCAGCAGGGTGGCGTGCGCCGCCGCCGCGTGGAGCTCGGTCACGACGGGGTCGAAGGCCGCCCCCAGCGGGTGCTCCTCGGGGTAGATCGACAGCCCCACGTCGTCCGCACCCCGCACCGCCTCAGGGTGAGCGGTCAGCCAGTTGAACAGCGAGTGGTCGGCGTCCCCCCTCGCCCAGGCACCCGATGCGGATGCCATGCGCTCGTTTCCCTCGGCGCAATTCGTCCCGCGGACGAGAGGTTGAGGCGACCCCGGACAGGACAATTGGCGGCCGGGATTAGAATCACTCCACTGTTACAGGTCCATTCAAGGGAGTGTCAGAGTGTGCCCTGCCATCGAGAATCTCTCGGCTTAACCAGCGAAAAACCCCGGAAACCCCTAAAAGAAGGGGCTGTCCGGGGTTTATCCCGAGCTTCCTATCAGAATCGAACTGATGACCTTTTCATTACGAGTGAAACGCTCTACCGACTGAGCTAAGGAAGCACCGCATGAAATCCCCGGCGGAACCGGGCGCTTCATGCAAGAGTCAACTGTAATAGAGTCCCCGCGCCCCGGTCAAAATGGGGCAGGCCAAGGCTGCCGGGGCCGTCAGCAGACAGTGTTGTCGGCCGGAAGCTTTCCGCTCACCAGGTATTTGTCCACGGAGTCCTCGAGGCAGCTGTTGGCCCGGCCGTACGCGGTGTGCCCCTCACCCTTCCAGGTCAGCAGCGCTGCGTTCCCCAGCTGCTTGCGCAGGGATGCAGCCCAGTCGACGGGGGTTGCGGGATCGCCGGTGGTGCCGATGACAACGATGGGGGAGTCCCCGCTGTATTCCACCGGCGCCGGTGTGCGGACGTTCTTGTACGGCCAGTCCGCGCAGGTGGTCCCGCCGTAGGCAAAGAAGTAGCCAAGGGTGGGGGAGTCCTGTTCCAGCCGCTTCTCTTCGGCCCGCATGCCCGCGGCGTCCGAGACCATGGGGTAGTCAAGGCAGTTGATGGCGTTGAAGGCGAAGGTCGAATTGGAGGTGTAGGAACCGTCGGACGCGCGGTCTGCGCCGAGGTCGGCGAGCCGGAGCATGAGGCTCACATCTCCGGACATGGCGGCCTCAAGTGCCTGGGTGAGGGCGGGCCAGCTTTGGTCGTTGTAGAGCGGGGTAATCAGGCCGCTGACAAACGTGGTTGCGTTGACCAGCCGGCCGTCCTTGGCGGTGCGCGGCGTCTCCCGGATGGAGTTGATCAGGTCCCGGATCTGCTGCACGCCAGAATCGGCGTCGCCGCTGAGCGGGCACTTGCCCTGTTTCTGGCAGCTGGCCACGTAGGTGTGGAGCGCTTTTTCGAAGGCCCGGGCCTGGCCGCTGGTCAGCTCTTCATTGGTGATGGAGGGGTCCAGGGCGCCATCAAGGACCATGCGGCCCACGTTGTCCGGGAACAGCGAGGCGTAGGTGGACCCAAGGAACGTGCCGTAGGAATATCCGAGGTAGTTCAGCTTGGTGTCGTTCACCACGGCCCGGAGCACGTCCAGGTCCCTGGCGGCGCTGACGGTGTCGATGTGGGCCAGGACCGGGCCGGTTTGTGCCGCGCACTGGTCGGCGATGGCCTTGTTGTCCGCCAGTGCCGCCTGCAGCCCGGCGTCGGTGTCGAGGGCGTAGATCTTGGCCCGGGACGCGTCACGTTCCGCGTCTGTCATGCAGGCAACGGGGGCAGAGCGCTTTACGCCCCGCGGATCGAAACCGACAAGGTCATAGGCGTTGCGGACAGCAGCTGAAAAATGGGTGCCGGCAGCATCCTTGACGAAGTCATAGCCGGAGGCACCCGGTCCGCCGGGGTTGACCAGGAGGCTGCCCGTCTTCTTGCCCGTGCTCGGCGCCCGCAGCGCAGCAAGCTGGATGGTGTCGCCGCCCGGATTGGCATAATCCATGGGGACGGTCACTTTGGCACACTGGAATTCCCCCTCGCAGGGCTGCCAGACCACTTCCTGCGAGTAGAACTTTTCCAGCCCGGCAGGAGCGGACGCCACGATCGAAGGATCGGCCTTGGCGGTGGCCGCCTCCGGCTGGTTTTTGCCGCCGCCGTTGAGGAGGCTGCACGAGGCCAGGACCATGGCCAGGACCAAGGCACCCGCGGCGCGGACGGCGACCGTCAGGGACCTGTGGCGTGCGGGCAGGGGGCGGGCAGTCATCGGGTCTCCTTGGAGGGCTGGATCAGGCTGGCCGCCATGGACTCGATGGTCAGCAGCGGGGCAACATTGGTGGTGGTGATGCGGTCACGGGCTTTGTTGATGGCGTCCATCCGGGCCAGCGTGGATTCCGGAGTGCTGCGGGCGGCGAAATCCTCCAGCTCACTCCTCAATTCAACGTTGACCAGTTCCACGGCGTTCCCCAGCTGGATGACCAGTACATCCCGGTAGAAGGACAGCAAATCGGTGAGCGTCCGGTCCAGCGAGTCCGTGATGGATCGCTTGGCACGGCGTTTCTGGTCGTCTTCGAGCTGTTTCAGCTGGCTGCGCATGGCCGGGGGCAGGGTTCCGGATTCCGGCGCCCCCAAAGTGGCAAGGAGGGCGGCCTTCTCCGCGGCGTCCCGCTCCTCGTTGGAGCTGTTGGCCTCTGCCGTGGCAATCTTGACCAGCTTGTCCGCCATCATGACGGCGGCCGTTACGCCCCGCAGTCCCAGCGGAAAACGGACCGTCTCCAGGCGCCGTTCCCTTGCCGCGGGATCCCTGGCCAGCCGGCGGGCAATGCCCACATGGCTCTGCGCTGTGCGGGCTGCCTGCTCCGCCAGGGCGGGGTCCACGCCGTCGCGCCTGACCAGCAGGGCGGCAACGTCCGAGGCGGGCGGCAACCTCAAGGCAACGCTGCGGCAGCGCGAGCGGATGGTGACCAGGACATCTGCAGGCGATGGCGCACAGAGCATCCACACGGTGCGTGGCGTAGGTTCCTCGATGGCCTTGAGCAGCACGTTGGTGGTCCGCTCGGCCATGCGGTCAGCGTCCTCCACCACGATGATCCGCCAACGCCCCGACGACGGCCGGTTCCCCGCCGTCGCTACAAGTTCGCGGGCCTCGTCAATGGTGATGGTGACCTTTTCGGTGCGCACGAACGTCACGTCTGAATGGGTTTCGCCCAAAATCGTGTGGCACGCCTGGCATTGTCCGCAG
Source organism: Pseudarthrobacter sp. rb (assembly GCF_056389225.1). Classification (NCBI taxonomy): domain Bacteria; kingdom Bacillati; phylum Actinomycetota; class Actinomycetes; order Micrococcales; family Micrococcaceae; genus Pseudarthrobacter; species Pseudarthrobacter sp. rb. The sequence goes on from NZ_JBWJAR010000011.1 coordinate 118,569, forward strand.
CCGCGCAGGCTTACGTCCCCCTGGTCGCAGTTCAACGCGGCGGCGAACGCCTTGGCCGCATTGGAGCGGCCGGACCCCGGCGGCCCGGTAAAAAGCCAGGCATGTGTCAGGCCTTCACCGCTGGCGGCCTGGCGCAGTTGTTCGACGACGGCGGGCTGGCCCTGCAGGTCATCCCAGACGGTCACGAGCCAGCGCCGTCTCTTGTGGCGCCCGGCACGGCCTGCTGCGGAACAGCATCCTGCGCTGCTGTATCCCGGGCTGCTGCGAAGGGAACATCAAGCAGGGTGTCGACCCGGGCGAGGATCCGTGCGGCCAGGTCATCGACCGGCAAATGGGCCGGCAGGACCAAATATGAGGCGGGGCGGCGCGCCGCCAGCTCAAGGAAAGCGTCGCGGATGCGGGTATGGAACTCGTCAGCTTCGGATTCCAGGCGGTCCTCGGCTGCCTGGCCCGCTGTGCGGCGGGTGCGCCCCAGCTGCGGGTCAACATCCAGGAGGACAGTCAGGTGCGGCTGGAGGCCCGAAGTAGCCCACTCATTGAGGGAACGCACAGCGTCCTGGCCCAGATCGCGGCCGGCCCCCTGGTAGGCCACGGAGGAGTCGATATACCGGTCCGTCAGCACAATGTCGCCACGGCCAAGCGCGGGGCGGATGACCTGGGTGGCGTGGGCAGCGCGGGAAGCCGCAAAGATCAGGGCCTCCGTGTGGGCGTCGATTTCGCCGTTGCCGTGGTCCAGCACCAGGGAGCGAAGTCTTTCGCCGACGGGGGTGCCGCCGGGTTCACGGGTCCGCAGCACGGTGTAGCCACGGGATTCCAGTGCCGCGGCAAGCCGGGCCGCCTGGGTGGACTTGCCGGCGCCATCGCCACCTTCGAATGCGATGAATACGCCGGCCCTCTGTTTGTTCACTTCTCAAGCCTACCGAGGCGCGGCGACATTCCGGGCCTCCGAATATCCCCTGTGCAGGACGGGTGGATGGACCGGCGTCCACAAAGCGACATTGCTTTTCCGCCCGATTGGGCCGAACAGTACGCTTTTGACCATGAGTCTTTCCGAGCACCAGGCCGCGTCCCTTTCACCCGAAACCGTGGTGGTGGCAGCGGGACGTCCGCCACGGGAAAGGGACCAGCCGGTCAATCCTCCCATCACCCTTTCCTCCACCTATTTCGGGACCGGCCCGCTCGGTGACGGGGACAGGGGCTACGGCCGCTACTCCAACCCCACCTGGGATCCCTTCGAGGAAGCGCTCGGCCAGCTTGAGGGGGCCTCGCTTCCGGGCCTGCTCTACGCATCGGGCCTGGCGGCGGTCAGCTCGGCGCTGTCCCTGATCCCCGCCGGCGGCGTGCTGGTCATGCCCAACCACAGCTACTCCGGTTCCCTGGTGATGGCCACGGAACTCGCGCAGAAAGGCTTCATCGAACTGCGGACCGTGGACATTGCCGATACCGCTGCGGTCAAGGACGCCCTCGCCTCCAAGGGCCCCTCGGAGAAAGCCGCCGCCATGTTGTGGCTGGAGAGCCCCACCAACCCCATGCTCGGCATCGCGGACATGACCGCCGTCGCGGAGGCCGCGCATGAGGCGGGCGCAATCGTTGTCACGGACAACACCTTCTCCACGCCCCTGGTGCAGCAGCCCCTGCTGCTGGGGTCCGACGTCGTCCTGCATTCGGTGACGAAGTACCTTGCCGGGCACTCCGACGTCGTCCTCGGTGCATTGGTGACTTCAAACCCGGAAATCCGCTCCGAACTGCTGCACCATCGCATCATCCACGGCGCAATCGCCGGTCCGTTTGAGGCGTGGCTGGCCCTGCGCGGCCTGCGGACCCTCGCGCTGCGCGTGGAGCGGTCCCAGGAATCGGCCATGATCCTGGCGGAACGCCTTGCCGCGCACCCCGCCATCGAATCCATCCGGTTCCCGGGCCTCGATACCGATCCGGGCCATGCCCGCGCCAAAGCGCAAATGAAGGGGTTCGGTTCCATCATCTGCGTGCAGGTGGCGCCCGCAGCAGGCCTCAGCGGTGCCGACGCTGCAGACAAACTGGTGCAGGCACTGGAGCTCTGGCTGCCCGCCACGTCCCTGGGCGGTGTCGAGTCCCTGATTGAACGCCGGCGCCGCCATACGGCCGAACCCGCCAGCGTGCCCGAAAACCTGGTGCGGTTGAGCGTGGGTGTGGAGAGCGTCGAAGACCTTTGGGCTGACCTGAAGCAGGCGCTGGGCACGCTGGACGGCTAGGCTGGGCTTGTGGACGGTCGAATAATTATCAGTTACATCGAGCAGGCAGTGTTCTTTATCCTCGGCCTGGTGGCCCTGGGGCTTGAGCTGTGGGCGTTCGTGGACTGTGCCCGGCACCGGCCCAATGCCTTCGAAGCCACCGGCAAGCGGACCAAGACGTTCTGGCTCGCCCTCACCGGCGGCTCGGCCCTGATTGGCGTGATTTCGCTGTTCGGCGCCGGAGGAGGCCTCTTCAGCACCCTTGGCCTGTTCGGACTGGCCGCGGTTGTCGCCGCCTCCGTCTACCTGGCCGATGTCCGTCCCGCCGTGAAGGACGCAGGCCGCGGCGGCAGCCGCAACATGGGCCCTTACGGTCCCTGGTGATCCACCCCGGCAGGGCCTAAACCTGGGGGGCCACCGCCTCCCAGTCCACCGTCAGCTCTCCAAGGCGCCATCTGGCGGGCCCGTCCTGGACCGGCCACCCGGCCCCGCGCAGGCTGCGGCACATGCCAACCCAGCGCTGCCTGTTGCCGAATGAGGCCAGCGGTGCGCTCTCAAGCCATGCCCTGTCCATCGCCTGCATGAAGGCATGAACCGGTTCACCGGGGATGTTCCGGTGGATGAGGGCTTTGGGAAGCCGTTCGGCCACTTCCGACGGCAGCTCGAAGCTGCCGAAACGGACCGAGATGCTTAGGGACAGCGGCCGGTCCCGGTCCAGCGCCACCCAGGTGACGCGGCGTCCGATTTCGTCGCAGGTGCCGTCCACGAACAAACCTCCGGGGGAGAGCCGGTCCTGCACCAGCCGCCAGATGCCCTGGACGTCGGCTTCCTCATACTGCCGCAGGACGTTGAACGCACGGACCAGGACGGGGCGGCCGGGAACGGGCAGTTCAAAGCCGCCCACCTGGAAGGTCAGCCCGGGACGCTGCAACGGAAGGGCCGCCCGCACGCGCCCGGGGTCAATTTCAATCCCGCAGACCCGCACGTCCGGCCGGACGGCGGCGAGCCTTTCGTAAAGTTCGACGGCGGTGGCCGGCGTCGCGCCATAGCCAAGGTCAACCACCAGCGAGTCCGCCGCGGACCGGAGCCGCCAGGCCTGGGGTCCCGTCAGCCAACGGTCCACCCGGCGCATCCGGTTGGGGTTGGTGGTGCCGCGGGTCACGTTGCCAACCGGCCGGCCCTGCCTGGCGGGGGACGTCTTCCCGGAAAGTTGCGGGGCGTTCACCCGTTCAGCCTTTTGAACCACTGCCCAACCCTATCCCTTGCCTCCGGGCCGGTGTCCTGCCGTGACCACCGGGCCTCCTGCCGGTACCCCCCAGGCCCCGGCAGGAGCCGTGTAACGCTGGGCGGGCGGCAACACTGCTCGGCTAGGATGAAAATCATGACTTACAAGCTGATTCTGCTGCGCCACGGCCACAGCGAATGGAACGCCAAGAACCTGTTCACCGGCTGGGTGGACGTTGACCTGAACGACCAGGGCCGCGCGGAAGCAGCGCGTGGCGGCGAGCTGCTGGTGGAAAACGACATCCTCCCGGATGTGCTCTACACGTCCCTGCTGAAGCGGGCCATCAACACCGCAAACATCGCCCTGGACAAGGCGGACCGCGGCTGGATTCCGGTCAAGCGCGACTGGCGCCTGAACGAACGCCACTACGGTGCGCTGCAGGGCAAGGACAAGGCCCAGACCCTGGCCGAATACGGTGAAGAACAGTTCATGGAGTGGCGCCGCTCCTACGACACCCCGCCGCCGCCCCTGGACGACAACAGCGAATTCAGCCAGGCCCACGACCCCCGCTACGCGGGCCTGGGCGACGCCCTCCCGCGCACCGAGTGCCTGAAGGACGTCCTGGTGCGGCTCCTGCCCTACTGGGAATCGGACATCAAGGAAGACCTCAAGGCCGGCAAGACCGTCCTGGTCACCGCGCACGGCAACTCGCTCCGCGCGCTGGTCAAGCACCTGGACGGCATCAGCGATGAGGCTATCGCCGGCCTGAACATCCCCACGGGCATCCCGCTGGTGTACGACCTCGACGAAAACTTCCAGCCGATCAAGCCCGGCGGCACCTACCTCGATCCCGAGGCCGCCGAGCAGGCCATCCTGGCAGTAGCCAACCAGGGCAAGAAATAAGACGTTAAAGCGTACGACGGCGGGCTGGTCACCTCAGGTGACCAGCCCGCCGTCGTATTCCGCTTCTTTTGTTTTAGCTGTGTTCGGTGGCGTTCGGCTGCCACGCGCCGGTCACCAGGTAGGTCACCTTCTGAGCGACGGAAACACCGTGGTCTGCGAAGCGCTCGAAGTAGCGGCTGGCGAGGGCAACATCCACCGTGGTGGCGGGGGACTCGGACCACTCGGGGGCAGCGATGGCCTTGAAGACGCTCAAGTGCAGATCGTTGATGGCAGTGTTCGCCTTGAGGATGTCCCTGGCCACCTCGAGGTCGCGGCTTTCCAGCAGGACCGTCAGCTTGTCGGCGATCTCATGGTCCAGCTCGGCCATCCGGTTGAAGGTCTCCGTCATGGATGCCGGAATCACGGTGGAGGGGTACCGGAGGCGGGCCAGCTGTGCGATGTGCCGCGCCAGGTCACCCATCCGCTCCAGGGATGCGCTCATCCGGAGGGAACCTACGATCATGCGCAGGTCGCTGGCGACAGGACCCTGCAGCGCCAGGATGTCGATGGCCCGCTCATCGAGGCTGTTCTGCAGGAAGTCAATGCGCGCATCCGCAGCGATGACGTCCTGGGCGAGGTCCACGTCCGCCACCTGGAATGAGGTGGTGGCTTTGTCCATCGCTTCGCTGACCAGCCGGGAGATCTCCACCAGCTGGTCACCAACCTGGGTGAGTTCTTCCTGAAAAACCTTACGCACTTAGGGCGTCCTTTCCTTGGAACTCCCGCCGGCCGCTCCGGGGCAGCAGGAATCGTGTCGCCGTTGGGCGCTCTGACCTCTAACTTTGTCATCGCCCGGTAAACGATTATGCCCACACAGGTGAACGTTAGTTGAACCGTTCGCCGTAAGTGCCTTGAGCCGGCTGGAGGCGCCAGGCAAGAGCATAAAGTGGAGCTGTGGATCCTATGCTCATTGGTCTGGTTGCCGGCCTTATCGGCCTGGCGCTTGGCACGTTCGGCGTGCTTGCCTACCGGGTCAGCGAGAAGCAGCGCGAACTGCTGGACGTCGACGCCGGGGAGATTGCCCTGCCGTCCGGCGCAGCGGAGGTGCTCGCCGTCGTCGGACGGGCCTTCGTGGTGCTGGACGACGTCGACGGCGTGGTCCGCGCCAGCCCCGCGGCCTACGCCTACGGCCTGGTCCGCGGGCACACCGTGGTGCACAAGGAACTCCTGGACATGACGTCAGGGGTCCGGCGGGACGGCGTCATCCTGGAAAAACAGCTCGAGCTTCCGCGCGGGCCGCTGGGACAAGGCACCATCATCGTCCAGGTCCGGGCCGCCATGCTGGGGGAGGAATACATCCTTCTCCTGGCCGATGACCGGACCGAGATCACCCGGACGGAAGAGATCCGCAACGACTTCGTGGCCAACGTGTCGCACGAACTGAAGACCCCGGTGGGTGCCATCTCCCTGCTGGCGGAGGCCCTGGAGTCCTCCGCCGACGACGAAGAAGCTGTCCGCCGCTTCGCCAAGCGCATGCACAAGGAATCCGCGCGCCTGGCCGCCCTGGTCCAGGACATCATTGAACTTTCCCGGCTGCAGGGCGCCAGCGTAACGCAGCAGGGCGGCCCCGTGGACATCAACGCCGTCATCGCCGAAGCCGTGGACCGGTCCCAGCTGCCCGCCGAAAGCAAGAACATCAGCATCGTGGTGGGCGGCCGCACCGAAGGCAAGGTGTTCGGGGACCAGGACCTCCTGGTCACCGCGCTGCGGAACCTCATCGACAACGCCATTCGCTACTCGCCCCCGAACACCCGCGTCGGCATCGGCGTCCGGTCCAGGGACGGCTTGGTCTCCATTTCCGTGACCGACCAGGGGGACGGGCTGTCGCCGGAGGACCAGGAACGCGTCTTCGAGCGGTTCTACCGGGTGGATGCCGCCCGCTCCCGCCAGACGGGCGGCACGGGCCTCGGCCTGAGCATCGTCAAGCACGTGGCGTCGAACCATGGCGGCGAGGTGACGCTGTGGTCCCAGCCTGGGCAGGGATCCACCTTCACCCTCCGGCTGCCCGAGATGGAAGGGCAGGACGGCGACGCCGGGCTGTCCGTTTCCTCCGCGCCGGCACCGGCGCCGGGGCCGGCGCACGGGGCGCCCGAACAGGCCACTCTGACCCAAGTACCCCGCGCCGCCGGCGCAACAGAACGAGGAGCTAGCGCTTGAGCAGGATCTTGATTGTTGAGGACGAGGAGTCGTTCAGCGATCCCTTGTCCTATTTGCTGGGCAAAGAAGGGTTCGAGGTAGAGGTGGTGGACAACGGGCTGGACGCCATCACCGAATTCGACCGCAACGGCGCCGACCTGGTGCTGCTGGACCTGCAGCTGCCCGGGCTTTCCGGCACGGAGGTGTGCCGCCAGCTCCGGCAGCGTTCCAGCGTCCCCGTGATCATGCTGACCGCCAAGGACTCGGAAATCGACAAAGTGGTGGGCCTGGAACTCGGCGCCGACGATTACGTCACCAAACCCTACTCATCCCGTGAACTGGTGGCCCGTGTCCGGGCTGTCCTGCGGCGCCAGGGCGAACCTGAGGAACTGATTTCCGCCACCGTCCAGGCCGGGCCCGTCCGCATGGACATTGAACGGCACGTGGTGAGCGTGGACGGCGAGCAGGTCCTGCTTCCCCTGAAGGAGTTCGAGCTTCTGGAGATGCTCCTGCGCAACTCGGGCCGGGTGCTCACGCGCGGGCAGCTGATCGACCGCGTGTGGGGCTCTGACTATGTTGGCGACACCAAAACCCTGGACGTGCATGTGAAGCGCCTCCGCGGCAAGATCGAACCGGATCCCTCGGCCCCCCGTTACCTGGTGACTGTCCGTGGCCTGGGCTACAAGTTCGAGCCGTAGGGCAGCATCGCAAAATACCGCAAAAAGGGAGGAGCCGCATGGCTCCTCCCTTTTGGTGTCCGCTGCTTGCAGCGCCCGCTTTAGCGGGTGGTGGCGGTTGCCGTTGCCGTGGCGCTGGAGGTTGCACCGGCGGAGGACGTTGCACCCGCACCTGCGGAAGAAGAGGACGACGGCGTGGGCGTCGCCGAGGGGCTCGGGGTGGGGACGTAGTCCTTGTACTCCTGCAGGGTGGCGTCCAGGACGGGAACCTTGACCGTGCTGCTGACGTTGGTGCCGTTCTCGCTGATCTTGACGTCCACCAGGGAGCCCGGCTTGCCGCCGGTGGTGCTCAGGATGGCCTCGTCCGACTTTTCGTTCAGCAGGGTGTAGCCGTTGGCCTTCACCGAAACTTCGGTCTGTGAGCCCTTCGCACCGTTGACGGTCAGCTTCACGTCCTTGGAGGAGGAGTTGTAGACGGCACCGATCAGGCGGCCGGGTTCGTTCTCGCCGGTGGAGACAATGAGGATGTTCCGCAGCTGCAGCGGACCGAGGTCTGCGCGGATGCCGTCCGAGGCGGAGTACTGATGGCTGGTCTGCTGGGGCGTGATGTAACCGCAGCCCGCGGTCAGCAGGCTGGCGCCAAGGGCAGCAGCCGTCAGTGCCAGTTTGCCGCGCTGGGCCCGGTTCATCGCAGTGGAACGCACGTCACGTACTCCTCGAGAAATTTGAAGTCTTTTTCAGCCATAGCCTATCCGCAAAGAGGGGCAAACGAGGATTCGGCGGTGTCACATCCCCCATGGGAGCGCTCACCTGATGCACTAATCAGCGCATCCGTCAAGGGGGTGGAGGGGGTTGATTGGGCCGTTTTCCCGCGTATTTTCGCGGTTGGGAGCCATTTCTCCGGCCGGTCATATGCCTGAATCGTGATAAACTGGTCTGCGGGAAAGGGGAAATGTCCACATGGTATTTGAGGTCGGCGAGACAGTAGTTTACCCTCACCACGGTGCTGCGAAGATTGAAGAAATCAAGATGCGCACCATCAAGGGCGAAGAGAAGATGTATCTCAAGCTCAAGGTGGCTCAGGGTGATCTGACCATTGAAGTTCCAGCAGAGAACGTTGACCTTGTTGGGGTCCGGGACGTAGTGGGCAAGGAAGGCCTGGAGCACGTGTTCGATGTGCTCCGTGCCGAGTTCACCGAGGAGCCCACCAACTGGTCACGCAGGTACAAGGCAAATCTGGAGAAGCTTGCTTCCGGTGACGTCATCAAGGTGGCAGAGGTTGTTCGCGACCTGTGGCGCCGGGATCACGACCGGGGCCTTTCCGCAGGCGAGAAGCGAATGCTGGCCAAGGCCCGCCAGATTCTGATTTCAGAACTGGCGCTGGCTGAGAAGACCGACGAGGAGAAGGCTGCAAGCGTTCTCGACGAGGTACTGGCTTCCTAAGAATTTAGCCCCGGCTGCACGCAAGTGCCGCCGGGGCTTCTTTTTTTGGGCCAACCGCGGCGGTGCCTTAAGCACCCATCGGAAGTGGCGGCGTCGTAGGCTTGTCCGCATGAGTGAATCACCCACGCGTCTGGTCACAGCGGTCATCGTGGTTGCCGCAGGTTCCGGGCAGCGCCTCGGCTATGGCATGCCCAAGGCTGCCGTTCCGCTGGGCGGAGAACCAATCCTGATGCATGCCCTGCGCGGCATTGTCGCGTCCGGTGTGGCCACCCAGGTGTGCGTCGCGCTGCCCGCCGGCGACCAGGACCTGCGCCGGCTGTGCGACGACTTCCGGGAGGAACTTGCCGACGGTGGGCCCCTCCTGACGGTTGTTGACGGCGGATCCACCAGGGCGGGGTCCGTGCGTGCCGGAATCGCCGCACTCATGGAGGGTATCGAGGCCGTCCTGGTCCATGACGCCGCGCGGGCCCTCACCCCCGAATCCGTCTTCCACCGCGTCAGCGACTCCCTTGTTGCCGGCGCCGCCGCTGTCATTCCCGTGCTCCCGGTGGTGGACACGGTCAAAACCGTGGCGGCCACGGCCGGCGATGACACTGCGCTTGCCCCCGAGGTCGTCACGGGGACCGCCCGCCGCGAGGAACTGCGGGCGGTGCAGACTCCGCAGGGCTTCACGATCGGCACCCTGCTGAAGGCGCACGAGGCGGCGCAGGCTTTGGACGACCAGCAGGCCGCGGCGGTCACCGATGACGCCATGCTCGTGGAGATGCTGGGTACCCCGGTCCATGCAGTCCGCGGGTCCACACAATCCCTGAAGATCACCACCCCCCTGGACCTCATCTTCGCCGAGGGGCTCCTTGAGGGTCCGCTCGGTGCCCGGTGGGTGGAAGGATGAGCCCGGACGTGGTCCTTCCGCGCACGGGCGTGGGAATCGATGTCCATGCCTACGCCCCGGAGGATTCCCCCCGTCCGCTGTGGCTCGGTGGGCTCCTCTGGCCCGGCGAACGCGGCCTCGCCGGACACTCTGACGGAGACGCCGTAGCCCACGCCGCCGCTGACGCCTTGTTTTCGGCTGCCGGCATCGGCGACCTTGGCACCCACTTCGGTACGGACCGTCCGGAATTCGCCGGAGCGTCCGGTGCCACCCTCCTCGCTGAGGCCGCTCGGATCGTCAGGGCTGCCGGGTTCGAGATCGGCAACGTGGCCGTGCAGTTCGTGGCCAACCGGCCCAAATTCGGGCCCAGGCGGGAAGAGTCTCAAAGGGTCCTGAGCGAGGCGGCAGGCGCCCACGTCGGCGTCACGGCAACCACCAGTGACGGCCTGGGATTCACCGGGCGCGGGGAGGGCATCTCCGCCGTGGCCACCGCCCTGGTGTATCCGCAGCCCCCACGCCCGTGAGGCAGCCGGGCCCATCAGTTACTCTGGAGCGGTGACCCTGCGCTTCTATGACACTGCCTCCGCCGAAGTCCGGAACTTCGTCCCCCTCCTCGAGGGCAAGGTCAGCCTCTACTACTGCGGAGCCACGGTCCAGGGGATGCCGCACGTGGGCCACATCCGGTCAGCCATCGCGTTCGACCAGCTCACCCGCTGGCTTCAGTACCGGGGCCTGCGTGTCACGGTCGTCCGCAACGTGACGGACATTGACGACAAGATCCTGGCCAAGTCCGAGGCTTCCTTCGCCCCCGATTTCAGCCCGGAACCCGGAGAAGTAGCCCGCGAAGAATGGTGGGCTCTGGCGTACCGCTACGAGCAGGAGTTCCTCAAGGCCTACGACACCTTGGGTGTATCGCGCCCCACCTACGAACCCAGGGCCACCGGGCACATTCCTGAGATGCACGCCCTGATCCAGCAGCTGATCGACCGCGGCCACGCGTACCCGGCGCTGGACGACTCGGGCGATGTGTACTTCGACGTCCGCTCCTGGAACAAGTACGGCGCGTTGACCCGGCAGAACATCGACGACATGCAGGCAGCGCCCGACGCCGATCCCCGGGGCAAGAAGGACCCCCGCGACTTTGCGCTGTGGAAGGGTTCCAAAGAAGGAGAGCCGGCCACCGCCAGCTGGTCCTCGCCCTGGGGCGCCGGCCGGCCCGGCTGGCACCTTGAGTGCTCCGCCATGGTCACCAAGTACCTCGGCACCGCGTTCGATATCCACGGCGGCGGACTGGACCTGCGGTTCCCGCACCACGAAAACGAGATGGCGCAGTCGCAGGCGGCGGGACACCCCTTCGCCAACTTCTGGATGCACAACGGCATGGTGACCTACCAGGGCGAAAAGATGTCCAAGTCCATCGGCAACACCATCAGCCCGGCGGAAATGCTGGAACTCGCCCCGCCCCGGGTGGTCCGCTACTACCTGGGCCAGGCGCACTACCGGTCCATCCTGGACTACCGCCCCACGTCCCTGCAGGAGGCCGCCGCCGCCGTCGAACGCATTGACGGATTCCTGGCCAAGGCTGCGGCACGCTTCGACGGTGACCCGGGCCTCGCGGACGGCCACCACGGTTCATCGTCCGCAGCTGTGGAGGCCTTCTGCGAAGCAATGGACGACGACCTCAACGTCCCGCGCGCCCTGGCCGCCCTGCACGAAACTGTCAGGGCGGGCAACACAGCCCTCGCCGAGGGAGACGACGACGCCGCCCGGAACGCGATGCACGCCGTCATCCTCATGACCGGGGTCCTGGGCCTGAACGCCGTGGCGGGTTCCGCGGCGGTGAACACGCGTGAAGCCGAGGCGCTGGGCGTTCTGGTGGAGGCGCAGCTGTCCGCCCGGGCGGCTGCCCGCGCCGACAAGGACTGGGCAAGGTCCGACTCCATCCGGGACACCCTCAACCAGGCCGGGGTCGTCGTGGAGGACGGCCCGGACGGCGCCACCTGGAGCCTCAAGCGGGACTGAACAGGCCGCTGCCCCCGATTTTTTTCGGGTCAGTAGACTGGTATGCAGATTCAGTCAGCACAATCAAGGGTGGAACATCATGGCCAACAATGGTCGCCGATCGGTTAAAGCGAAGAAGGGCCCAACCGTCGGAACCGGTGGCCATGGCCGCAAGGCCCTCGAGGGCAAGGGCCCCACGCCCAAAGCCGAGGACCGCGTTTACCACAAGGCGCACAAGGCACGGCAGCTTTCCGAACGGTCCGCTGCAAAGCGCGGGACCGGTGCCCGCAGCGCCGGCGCCGCGAAGTCCGGCCCCAAGGGCCGTGCCACCGAGGAAGTCGTCACCGGACGCAACTCCGTGGTCGAGGCGCTCCGCGCCGGCATCCCCGCGAAGGCCCTCCACGTTGCCATCCGCATCGAAATGGACGACCGGGTCAAGGAATCCCTGAAGCTCGCCGCCGAACGCGGCATTCCGCTGCTGGAAACGGGCAAACCTGAACTGGACCGGATGACGGATGACGCCGTCCACCAGGGCCTGGTGCTGCAGATCCCGCCCTACGAGTACCTGGACGCCTACGAGCTGGCCGAGGAAACCGTGGACAAGTGGAAGAAGGGGCACATCGCCAACGCGCCGCTCTTTGTGGCCCTGGACGGTATCACCGACCCCCGGAACCTGGGTGCGATCATCCGCTCCGTCTCCGCCTTCAGCGGCCACGGCGTCATCGTGCCCGAGCGCCGTTCCGTGGGCGTTACCGCCTCGGCCTGGAAAACCAGCGCCGGCGCTGCCGTCCGCGTGCCTGTGGCCCGCGCCTCCAACCTGAACAACGCCCTCAAGCAGTTCAAGAACATGGGTATCTACGTCCTGGGGCTCGACGGCGACGGCGACGTTTCACTGCCCGATCTCACCCTGGCCACCGAACCGGTGTGCATCGTGGTGGGCTCGGAAGGGAAGGGCCTGAGCCGCCTGGTCCGGGAAAACTGCGACCAGATCGTCTCCATCCCCATCGATTCCGCCATGGAATCCCTGAACGCATCGATGGCTGTGGGAATCTCGCTGTACGAGGTCTCCCGCCAGCGCGCGGCCGGATAGTTCCACCGGTCCGTAGTCCGCGGATGGGTTCCCGGCGCCGCGGGGGCGTATGGGCAGGTCAAGTGCCGCTGACCGCTACTATTTAGATGATGGTCATGCCGCTTTTCGACACCGCTTCCACCATGGACGCCTCCTCGGCTGTTCCCCTCGGTGTCAGCGTCCCGCGCGCTGATTCCGGTGGTACCCGCCACCACGCCGGCGGACGCGCCAACGTTGCCTGCTTCGCCCCCGGCGTCGCCAGCCTGGACATCGCCTACTGCCCTCCCGGCGGCGAATGGCGGACCCAGACCCTGCCCAACGTCACCAAGGGGGTCCACCACGGCATCGTGGAGGACCTGCCGTACGGATCGCGTTACGGCTTCCGTCCGACGTCGGACAGCCAGCCGCTGCCGCCGGAGCTTGCGGCAGGCAACGGTTCCGCCCGCCAGCCCCTGCTGCTGGACCCGTACGGCAGGGGAGTGGACCAGCAGGAGGGCTTCCTCACCAGCGTCCGTACCGCCGTCGACTTCGACTGGGAAACAGACGAACGGCTGCGCCTGCCCTGGCGCAACACGATCGTCTATGAGGCGCATGTCCGCGGCCAGAGCATGCTCCACCCCGACGTACCGGAAGAACTCAGGGGCACCTACGCCGGCCTGGCCCACCCTGCCGTCGTGGAGCACCTCACGGGCCTGGGCATCACCTCCGTCCAGCTCCTGCCCGTCCACTTCCACATTGATGAGCCACACCTGCAGGACCTGGGACTGAGCAACTACTGGGGCTACAACACCGCCGCGTTCTTTGCCCCGCACCCCGGCTACGCCACCCGCGCGGCCCAGGAAGCGGGCCCCCAGGCGGTCCAGGACGAGTTCAAGGCCATGGTGAAGGCACTGCACGGCGCCGGGCTGGAGGTCATCCTCGACGTCGTGTACAACCACACTGCCGAAGGGACGCCGGACGGCCAGGTCCTGAGCTTCCGCGGCCTGGGGGAGGACACTTACTACCGGGTGGACGGCCACGGCAAGTACATCGACACCACCGGCTGCGGCAACTCCCTCAACTTCGGAAACCAGCACGTGGTCCAGCTGGTGACCGACTCCCTCCGGTACTGGGTGGACGAGTTCCACATCGACGGTTTCCGGTTCGACCTGGCAGTCACGCTGTGCCGCAACGCTGCGAACGAGTTCGACCCCCATCACCCTTTCCTCACCGCCGTCGCCGCCGATCCCGTTCTGTCCGGGGTCAAGTTGATTGCCGAACCCTGGGACATTGGCTACGGAGGCTGGCAGACGGGCCGGTTCCCCCGGGGGTGGGTCGACTGGAACGACCACTTCCGCGACGCTGTCCGGACCTTCTGGCTGGCAGACCGCGCAGCCATCGACTCCGGCGGGCACGGCGGGACCATGGCGAAACTCGCCGACGCCCTGTCCGGCTCCGCAGGCCTCTTCCAGGCGTCCGGCCGCTCGCGCCTGGCCTCGGTCAACTTCGTCACCGCCCATGACGGCTTCACCATGAACGATCTCGTGTCCTTCGACCGCAAGCACAACGAGGCCAACGGCGAAGAGAACAGGGACGGGCACGGAGACAACCGCAGCTACAACCACGGCGTGGAGGGCCCCACTGAGAACAGCGCCATCCTGGCACAGCGTGCGCAGTCGCGGCGCAACCTGATGGCCTCGCTGATGGTTTCGCTCGGAGTTCCCATGATTACTGCCGGGGACGAGCTGGCCAGGACCCAGCACGGGAACAACAACGCCTACTGCCAGGACAATGCCATCACGTGGCTGGACTGGACGCTGACACCGGAGGCGCACGAGATGCTGCGCAGCACCAAGCGGTACATCCGGTTGCGCAAGGAGTTCCTCGCCGCCCAGCCGCACGATTTCCCGGTCCGGGATGAACAGTCCTACCTGTACTGGTTCGACCAGCACGGCCAGCCCATGTCCAATGAGCGCTGGAACGATCCGCATCACCGCGTCCTGCAGCTCCTGCTCCGCGACGACGGCGGCGACCTTGCCGGGCTGGTGGTGGTCAATGGCAGCGCGCGGGACGTCCAGGTGACCCTGCCCGACGCCGGAAGGCCGGCTCCGAGCCTGTTCGAGCTCCGGCTGACCACCTCACCCCGCCACAAGCAGCGGCAGGGCATCCAGGTGGCTGCCGGAGACATCGACCTGGCCGAGGCCAACTCCATCAGCATTTACCGCACGTAGCTACAGCACCACCAGACGCCAGTCCACCCCTCCGGCAGGTAAACCCGAATGCGCAACCGCTCCATCCTCCCGCTGCTCCTCACCACCCTGGTGGTGCTGGCCATGGTGGCGTTCGGCGGTGCCGGGCTGCTGGGCGGGCAGACGGACGGCACGACGCCGGACGCTGGTTCCAGCCGCACGTCCACTCCGGGTGGAACGGCCACGTCCCCGGCAGCGAAGCAGTCAGCGCCCCACCGGGGAGCCAACCCGTCCAGCCTCCCGGTGATCAGGGAATCCGCGCTTCCGGTGGAGGGCCGCCGGGTGCTGGCGCTGATCCGGGCGGGCGGCCCGTTCCAGTACGGGCAGGATGACCAGGTGTTCGGAAACTTCGAGCGCGTCCTCCCAGCCAGGGACCGGGGCTATTACCGCGAGTACACCGTCCCCACTCCCGGTGAACCGGACCGGGGTGCACGGCGCATCGTGGCGGGCAATGGCGGGGAGAAGTACTACACCGGGGACCACTACGCAACGTTCAAGTACATAGCGGAAGGCAGCTAGCACAACCATGAGAATCTTTTCCGGCGATACCTGGACCCTTGAAGAACTGCAGGAGCAGGTGGCCGACGCCGGGCGCCGCAGCGTGGTGGTTCCCCCGGCGGACAGCAAGCGCGCCGTCCTGGAAACCTTCGGCGAGGTTTTGGACTTTCCCGAGCACTACGGCGTGAACCTGGATGCGTTGAACGACTCGCTCCACGACTTTGCGGACAGCATCAGCGAAAACGGCAACCCGCCCGTCACGGTCCTGTGGCAGGTGGCGGCACCGTTCCGCGCCGACAGGTCGTTCGGCATCATGTGCGAGATCCTGCAGGACGCGGAACGGTACGCGGGCAAGGACCTGGCCGTCACCGCAGTGCTGCTCTAAACCCGCATTCACCGGGCAACCAGTCCGCAGCTAGCTCCCCGGGCGTTCCTCGTGCGCCACGTAGGTGTCCAGCAGCGTAGAGGCCCTGCCGCCGTCGTCCTCCGCTGCCAACCCCTCGCGCATGCTTTCAGCCTTTTCGCGCCCGGCCGGGAACGGCGGAAGCAGCGGGATTTCCGGGTCGGTCAGGACCTCGATCACCACCGGGCAGTCGGCCGCGAAGGCCTGGTCCCAGGCCTCGCCCACCAGTTCCGGGTCCTCGACGCGGATGCCTTTGAGCCCGAGCAGGTCCGCGTAGGCGGCGAAGGGAAAATCGGGCAGTTCCTGGCTTGCAGCAAACCGCGGCTCGGCTTCCGATTCACGCTGCTCCCAGGTGACCTCGGTCAGCTCGCGGTTGTTGAAGACGCACACCACGAACCTTGGGTCCTGCCACTGGCGCCAGCGGTGCGCCACGGTGACCAGCTCCGCGATGCCCGCCATTTGCATGGCGCCGTCACCGGCCAGAGCCACCAGCGGGCGGTCCGGGCGGGCGAGTTTGGCAGCAAGCCCGTAGGGGATGGAGCAGCCCATGCTGGCCAGGGTCCCGGACAGGTGTGCGGGGACTCCGGCGGGCAGCACCAGCTGGCGGGCGTACCAGTAGACACAGCTTCCGACGTCGACGCTCACCTGGGCGTTCCCGGGCAGCCGGCCGTTGAGCTCGCGGACCACCTGCTCGGGATTGACGGGGCTGGCGGGCACGGCGGCACGGTCAGCTGCGAGGATACGCCAGCGGCTGACTTCCCCTTCCACATCCGAGCGCCATTGGGTGCGTGGCCGGTGCTCCAGCCTCTGGTTCAAAGCGTCCAGGGCTGACGCTGCGTCGCCGGCCAGGCCCACCTCCACGGGGTAGCGGTTGCCGATCTTCTTTTCGTCGATGTCGATCTGCACCGCACGGGCGGCCCCGGGCGGCGGATAGAACTCGGTCCAGGGATCGTTGGAACCCACGATGAGGAGGGCATCACAGTTGCCCAGCAGGTGCGCACTCGCGGTAGTGCCCAGATGCCCCATGGTTCCCACCGCAAAGGGCAGGTTTTCGTCCACGTACGGCTTGCCGAGAAGACTAGTGGCGATGCCGGCACCCAGCTTTTCCGCCACGGCAACCACTTCCTGTGCGGCGTGCCTGGCGCCCTGTCCCACCAGGAGGGCCACCCGTTCCGCGGAGTTAAGGAGGGCGGCCGCGGCGGCCAGGTCCTCGTCGCGGGGACTCTTGGCCGCCGCGCTCCAGGACGGCGCCGTGACCACGATGCCGTGCTGCTGCTCCAGCCCGGGCGCGGGTGCGGACTGCACATCGTGCGGAATGATGACCACGCAGGGGGAGGCGGTGGCCTTGGCCGTCCGGAAGGCACGGTCCAGCACCATGGGCACCTGCTCTGCCGTGCTGACCAGCTGCACGAACTGGGACGCGACGTCCTTGAACAACGCGGTCAGGTCGATTTCCTGCATGTAGCCGGACCCCAGCACGGTGCGGCTCTGCTGCCCCACGATGGCCACCACCGGTACGCCGTCCAGCTTTGCGTCATACAGCCCGTTGAGCAGGTGGACGGCCCCGGGGCCCTGGGTGGACGTCACCACCCCCACGCCGCCGGTGTACTTGGCGTGGCCGACGGCCATGAACGCGGCCGCTTCCTCATGCCGGGCCTGGACAAACTCAACCTGCCCCCCGGTCCGGCGGAGGGCACCCATGAAGCCGTTGATGCCGTCCCCGCTGTAGCCGAAGACCCGGTTCACGCCCCAGGTAGTGAGGCGCTCCACGATTACATCGGCCACCGTACGTTCGGTCATCGGACCCTCCTGGTTGGGTATTGCTGCCTGCCAGGAGCCGTACCCAGGAGACCGGCGGGCTATGCGTTGACGATCAGTCCGAGCTCCGCTTTGGAGGCCAGGGCATCATGCCGGGGCAGGACGCGGACCGTGTAACCGAACGGGCCGGAGCGGTCGATGACCAGGGAACCGCTGAACAGGTGCCGCCCGCTGCCCAGGTCTTCCTTCACCTGGAGCTCCATCACGGTGATGTCGGCAAGGGCGTCATTCTCTTCGGCCCGGCCGTAGGCCACCTCGACGCAGACGTCCTCCGGGGTGAGGGCGTTCAGCGCCACGTAGGCGTTGACCTGGAGCGTGTCGCCGATCTGCGGATCCTCGGATACCCCCACCGAATCAACGTGCTCAACGTGGACCTGTGGCCAGGCGCCGCGTACCTTGGCGGACCAGGATGCCAGCGCACGTGCCTGGGCATAGGAGTTGGCGGTGGCGCTGCGTCCCGCTTCCGCGGCGGGGCGGTACAGGATGTTCACGTAGTCCCGGAGCATGCGCTCAGCGGACACGGCCGGGCCGAGGTGCGAGAGGGTGTGCTTGATCATGGACACCCAGTGCGTGGGCACCTTCTCGCTCCGGCTCGTGGACGGCCCGGCGGAGCCGGCTCCCTCGGACACCGTGCTGCCGTAGAATCGCGGCGCCACCTGTGTTTCCAGCAGCTCATACAGCGCTGCGGCCTCGATGTCGTCCCGTTCCTCGGGTGAAGCATCGTTGTTGGCCGTGGGAATCGCCCAGCCGTTCTCGCCGTCGTACATCTCATCCCACCAGCCGTCCAGGACGGAAAGGTTCAGCGAGCCGTTCAGCGCCGCCTTCATGCCGGACGTCCCGCAGGCCTCCAGCGGACGCAGCGGGTTGTTCAGCCAGACGTCGCAGCCCGGGAACAGGGTCCTGGCCATGGCGATGTCATAGTTGGGCAGGAACGCGATGCGGTGCCGGACCTCGGGATCATCCGTGAACCGAACCAGGTCCTGGATCATTTTCTTTCCCGCGTCATCGGCCGGGTGGGACTTGCCGGCGATGACCAGCTGGATGGGGTGCTCCTTGTGAAGGAGCAGCGCCTTCAGCCGCGCCGGCTCGCGCAACATCAGCGTGAGCCGCTTGTAGGTGGGCACGCGGCGGGCAAAACCGATGGTGAGGACGTCCGGGTCCAGGACGTTGTCGGTCCAGCCCAGTTCTGCGTCGGCCGCGCCGCGCTTCTTCCACGCTGCGCGCAGCCGGCGGCGGACATCTTCCACCAAGGCGGCGCGCATCTCGCGGCGCAGCGCCCATACGTCGGCGTCGCTGACGTTGTAGGCGAGGTCCCATTTGCCCAGCGCTTCGGCTTCGCTGCCGAACTGGTCCCGGGCGAGCTTGGAGATGCGGCTGTCCACCCAGGTGGGCACGTGCACGCCGTTGGTCACTGAGGTGATGGGTACCTCGGAGTGGTCAAAGCCGGGCCAGAGGGCGGAGAACATGCCGCGCGACACCTCGCCGTGGAGCTTGGCCACGCCGTTGGCGCGCTGGGCCAGGCGCAGGCCCATGACTGCCATGTTGAAGACGGCCGGGTTGCCGTCCGCGTAGTTTTCCCTGCCCAGTTCCAGGATCCTGTCCACCGGCACCTCGGGGGCAAGGCCGGCCTGGAAGAAGTGGCTGATCTGGTTGATTTCGAACCTGTCGATGCCGGCCGGCACCGGCGTGTGCGTGGTGAATACGGTGGACGCCCGTCCGGCGGCGAGTGCTTCGTCGAATGTCAGGGCCTGTTCGCCGGACATCAGTTCCTGGATGCGCTCGATGCCAAGGAACCCCGCGTGGCCTTCGTTGGTGTGGAAGACCTCCGGTGCGGCGCAGCCCGTCAGCTTCTGGAAGGCGCGCAGGGCCTTGACCCCGCCCATCCCGAGCAGGAGTTCCTGCTGGAGCCGGTGGTCCCCGCCGCCGCCGTACAGGCGGTCGGTGATGCTGCGGGCGGCGTCGTCATTGCCCGGCACGTTGGAGTCCAGGAGGAGCAGGGGAACGCGTCCGACGTCGGCCCGCCAGATGTGTGCCAGCAGCCGGCGCCCGTTGGGCAGGGGGAGCGAGACCTCCAGGGCCTTGCCGTTGCCGTCGTGGGAGGGTTCCCGGAGCAGGGTCAGCGGCAGGCCGTCCGGATCCAGGACGGGGTAGGTCTCCTGCTGCCACGCGTCGCGGGACAATGACTGCTTGAAATAGCCTGCCTGATACAGCAGGCCCACGCCGATCAGGGGAACGCCAAGGTCCGAGGCAGCCTTCAGGTGGTCGCCGGCAAGGATTCCCAGGCCGCCCGAATACTGGGGGAGGACCTCGGTGATGCCGAACTCGGGCGAGAAGTATGCAATGGAGGCGGGCGCATCCGGGCCCAGGCCCTGGTACCAGCGCGGCTCCTGGAGGTACCGGTCAAGGTCCTGCTCTGCGGCACGCACCCGGTCCACCACCGACTGGTCCGCGGCGAGCTGCTGGAATTCCTCCCGGCTGACCATGCCCAGGAAACCGATGGGGTCCTGCCCGCTTTCCTCCCACAGCCGCGGGTTCAACCCGGCGAAAAGCTCCCGGGTTGGGCGGTGCCAGGACCACCGCAAATTGCTGGCCAACCTGGCCAAAGGCCGGATGGGTTCGGGGAGGACTGTACGGACCGTAAACCTGCGGATTGCCTTCACCTGCGTCACACTAACCGACAACATGCGCGGCCGGAACCAGCTTTCGGTTTCTTTTGGGTAAATGACAGGGGCATGAAGAAATTAGGCCGCGGCACGGCGATTTTAGGGAGCAGGCTTAGCAATCCGGGTCATTTCTCGCTAACGTCGAGCCTGTGACGACTAACTCAGGAACCAGTGCCGCATCCACCAAAATGCCCCAGCGCAGTATCACCGAGGACTTGCGGTTTGGGCGTTTTCCCATCACTGCCGTGCAGCCCGTCGTCGAGGGCGGCAGATTCCCGGCCAAGGCCCTGCCCGGCGAAGCCATCGTTGTGGGCGCCACCGCCTTCCGCGAAGGGCATGACCAGCTCGGCGTCAGCGCCGTGCTCCTTGACCCCTCCGGTGCCGAGCGCCAGCGCGTCCGCCTTGCGCCGCCCCGCGGGGAACGTGGCATGGGCACGGACCGCTGGGAAGGGGTGCTCACGCCGTCGGAAACGGGGAACTGGTCCTTTGTGATCGAAGCCTGGCACGACCGCTACGGCACCTGGCACCACAACGCCGAGGTGAAGATCGACGCCGGAGTCGACGTCGAACTCATGCTCGCCGAAGGTGCCAAACTGCTGGGCGAAGCGTCCGCGGAGGACTTCAGGGACGAGGTGGACCGGGCAGCCCTGCGGCATGCCTCAGAGGTCCTGGGCGACCAGTCCCGGAGCACGGAGGAACGGCTCGGGGCCGGGTTCAGCCAGGAAATCGCGGACATCGTGGCCCGCCAGCCCATCCGGGAACTGGTCACCGTTTCTGAAAAATACCCCCTCCTGGTGGAGCGGGACCGCGCCGGGCGGGGCGCCTGGTACGAGTTCTTCCCCCGGTCCGAAGGCGCCGTCAAGGACCACAACACCGGCGCCTGGACGTCAGGCAACTTCCGCACCGCCGCCAAACGGCTGGACGCCGTGGCAGCCATGGGCTTCGACGTCCTCTACATGCCCCCCATCCACCCGATTGGCGTGCAGTTCCGCAAAGGACCCAACAACACCCTGGTGGCCGGCCCCAATGATCCCGGCTCACCCTGGGCCATCGGAGCCAAGGAAGGGGGCCACGACGCCATCCACCCCGACCTCGGATCCTTCGAGGACTTCGATGCCTTCGTGGCGCGTGCCAACGAACTGGGCCTGGAGGTAGCCCTGGACCTGGCACTCCAGGCCGCCCCGGACCACCCGTGGGTGCAGTCCCATCCCGAATGGTTCACCACCAGGGTGGACGGCAGCATTGCCTACGCCGAAAACCCGCCGAAGAAGTACCAGGACATCTATCCGCTCAATTTCGATAATGATCCGGAAGGACTTTCCCGGGAAATTCTGCGGATCGTTCTGTTGTGGGTCAGCCACGGCGTAAAGATTTTCCGCGTGGATAATCCGCACACCAAACCGGTGTGGTTCTGGGAATGGCTCATTGCGGAAGTGGAAAAAGCCGAACCCGGTGTTGTGTTCCTGGCCGAAGCCTTTACCCGCCCCGCCATGATGCACGCCCTGGGCAGGGCCGGCTTCCAGCAGTCCTACACGTACTTCACGTGGCGCAACACCAAGAAGGAAATCGCGACCTACTTCGAGGAAGTCAGCCACGAATCACCGGCGTTCTTCCGGCCCAACTTCTTCGTTAACACCCCGGACATCCTCACGGAATACCTGCAGTACGGCGGACCGGCGGCGTTCCGGATCAGGGCCGTCCTGGCCTCCACCGGAAGCCCGCTCTGGGGCGTCTACGCCGGGTATGAACTGTTCGAACACGTTGCCCGGCCCGGCGCGGAGGAGTACATCGACAACGAGAAGTTCGAGTACAAGGCCCGCGACTGGGACGCCGCCGCCGAGTCCGGACGCACGCTGGCCCCCTACATCACCAGGCTGAACCACATCCGGCGGGACCACCCCGCGCTGCTGGACCTGCAGAACCTGACGGTCCACCAGAGCACCGATGACTCCACTGTTGTCTACTCGAAGCACAAGACCCTTCCCGACGGCTCCAAGGACACCATCATCGTGGTGGTCAACGTGGACCCGCACGTTACGAAGGAATGCAGCGTCTCCCTGGACCTGGCGGCCCTTGAACTGGACCCCCAGGACATCACCCCGGGCGGCGGCTTCTATGTGGATGACCTCATCTCCGGCCAAAGCTGGGAGTGGGGCGAGTTCAACTACGTACGGCTTGATCCGCACGTGGAGCCCGCCCACATCCTGAGCGTGAGGAGAATGCATCAGTGAGTTTCAACCCGCAAAGTTCCGGCCACTTCACTCCCAAGAGCACGTTCGAGCTAAATGCGCCTGGCCTTCAGCATGACCCTTTGTGGTACCGCAAGGCAGTGTTCTACGAAGTACTGGTCCGGGCGTTTGCGGATGCCAACGGCGATGGGTCCGGGGATTTCTCCGGACTCATCGACCGGTTGGACTACTTGCAGTGGCTGGGCGTTGATTGCCTCTGGCTGCCTCCGTTCTTCCAGTCACCGCTGCGGGACGGCGGCTACGACATCTCCGACTACAACTCAGTCCTGGATGAATTCGGCACCATCAGCGACTTCAAGCGGCTCGTGGCAGAAGCCCATGCCCGCGGCGTCCGGGTGATCATCGACCTCCCGCTGAACCACACCTCTGACCAGCACCCCTGGTTCCAGGAATCCCGGAAGGATACGGATGGTCCCTTCGGCGACTTCTATGTCTGGAGCGACACGGATGAGAAGTACCAGGACGCACGCATCATCTTCGTTGACACGGAGGAATCGAACTGGACGTTCGATCCCATCCGCCGGCAGTTCTTTTGGCACCGGTTCTTCAGCCACCAGCCGGACCTGAACTTCGAAAATCCCAAGGTGATCGAGGCCGTCTTCGATGTAGTCCGGTTCTGGCTGGACCAGGGGATTGACGGTTTCCGGGCGGACGCCATTCCCTACCTCTTCGAGGAGGAGGGCACCAACTGCGAAAACCTTCCGGCCACCCACGAGTTCCTCCGCCGGCTGCGGGAAATGGTGGATGAACGCTACCCCGGCCGCGTGATCATCGCCGAAGCGAACCAGCCGCCCAACGAGGTGGTGGAATACTTCGGCACCGTCGATGAACCCGAGTGCCACATGGCCTTCCACTTCCCCATCATGCCCCGGCTGTACTACGCGCTGCGCGACCAAAAGGCAGCGCCCATCATCGAAACCATGCGCGACACCCCGGACATCCCCGAGGGCGCGCAGTGGGGCACGTTCCTCCGCAACCACGACGAGCTGACCCTGGAAATGGTCACCGCCGATGAGCGCGCGGCAATGCTGGGCTGGTATGCCCCGGACCCACGCATGCGCGCCAACATCGGCATCCGCCGCCGGCTGGCACCCCTGCTCGATAACTCGCGGGCCGAAATCGAACTGATCAACGCGCTCCTGCTCTCCCTGCCGGGCAGCCCGTTCCTGTACTACGGAGACGAGATCGGCATGGGGGACAACATCTGGCTCGAGGACCGGGATGCCGTCCGCACCCCCATGCAGTGGAACCCGGACCGGAACGCCGGCTTTTCCCATGCCGACCCCGGCAAGCTGTACCTGCCGCCCATCCAGTCCCTGGTGTACAACTACGCCATGGCCAATGTCGAAGCCGAGGCTGCCCACTCCGGGTCCCTGCTGCGCTGGACCCGGCAGATCCTCAGCGTCCGCAAGAACCATCCCGCGTTCGGACTGGGCGGCTTCAAGCATGTGGAAGCAGACCACGATGCCGTCCTGGCGTACCTGCGCGAGCTGCCGGCCAGCAACCCTGACGGTGCCGACGCCGAGACCATCCTGTGCGCCTTCAACCTCTCCCAGCACCCGGTCGCTGCCACGCTCCGGATTCCTGAATATGCCGGCCGGGGGCTCCGCGATGTGTTTGGCGGACAGATCTTCCCCGGCATCGGCGACGACGGCACCCTTACCCTGACCATCGGAAGCCACGATTTCTTCTGGCTTCGGATGCGGTCGGCGGGGTCGAACCCATCGTCGCCCTACACCCAGGCCATGCCCATCCTGTCGATAGAGAACTGAGATGAACCAGCCAATCCTCACTCCCGCCCTCACCGCGCTGCTCAAGGAATGGCTGCCGCAGCAGCGTTGGTTCCCGGTCAAA
Organism: Pseudarthrobacter sp. rb; assembly: GCF_056389225.1. NCBI lineage: Bacteria > Bacillati > Actinomycetota > Actinomycetes > Micrococcales > Micrococcaceae > Pseudarthrobacter > Pseudarthrobacter sp. rb. Next base: position 142,856 of record NZ_JBWJAR010000011.1, read on the forward strand.
ACCCCCGATTTCGCCATTTCCCAGGCCGGCAGCCTGGGACTGGCGGACCCCAGCGGACACGCGGCGCTTGCCGTGTTCCTCCTCAACGTCACCACCCAGGGGCCCGACGGCGGCAAGCGCACCGCCGTCGTCCAGGTTCCCTTGAGCTTCCGGCCGGCACCGGCAGGGGGCATGGAGCGTGCGCTGGTGGGGGAAGCGGCCGGAATGGATCCCACCCGCCCCTGGGTTTACGACGCCGTCCACGACCCCGACTTCGTGGGCGCGTGGCTGGAGCTCATCCGGCAGGAGGGGAGAGCGGACAGCGGCACCGCGACGGGATTCCGCGTCGAGGGACCGTACCGCCTGCCCACTGCGAAGGGTGTCGTGAAGGTGCTCTCCGGCGAGCAGTCCAACAGTTCCGTCATTGTGGACGACGGCGAATCGGCCGCCATGGTGAAATTCTTCCGGGTCCTGTCTGACGGGACCAACCCGGAGATCGAGGTGGGAGCGGCGCTGACGAAGGCAGGAACTTCGGAAGTCCCTGCCACCCTTGGCTGGGTCCGGGGCGAGTGGCTGGGGCACGGCAACCACGCCTCCAGCGGCACCGGCCAGGGTACCCGGTACGTCCAGGGTGAGCTTGCGGTGGCCCACGAATTCCTCGCCGGTGGCCGCGATGCCTGGCGGCTGGCAGTGGACGCAGCCCGCTCCGGCACGGACTTCACGGCAGAAGCAAGGGCCCTGGGCGCTGCCACCGCTACAGTGCACAAACGCTTGGCGGAAGCCCTCGGGACGTCCGCCGGCTCTGCACCCGGCAAGGGAGCAGGACCCGCTGTTGCACAGCGCGTCAGGAACGCCTGGGCGGAAGCGCGGGCCGCCGTCGGGCCTTACGACGATGCCCTGGACGCCCTGCTGGCTGACCTGGACAAGGTTCCCGACGCGCCCCTGCAGCGCATCCACGGCGACCTCCACCTGGGCCAGATCCTCCAGGTCACCGGCCAGTCCGGCGACGAGTCGCGCTGGGCCCTCCTGGACTTCGAGGGCGAGCCCCTGCGACCCATCGCCGAACGGAACGTCCCGGACGTGCCCCTGCGCGACGTCGTCGGCATGCTGCGGTCCTTCGACTACGCCGCCGGAGCAGCCCAGCGCGAGCAGGAGGGAGCCCAGGTTCCGGACAGCTGGGTTGACGACTGCTCTGACGCCTTCCTGGCAGGGTATGCCGGGGTCATTCCCGGAACGGTGGACCGAACCTCACCACTGTTTGTGGCATTGTGGCTGGACAAGGCACTGTACGAAGTTGTTTATGAAATGCGAAACAGGCCCGACTGGGTGGCGATTCCCGTAAACGCCTCCAGGCGGCTCCTGGGCAGCAACGGTGCCGGCGACTCCGCCGGTGCAGCATCGGAAGGTAACGAAATGACAGGCTCAGCACGAACTGACCGCCCGGGGGTGCCCCTGCCCGTGGATGAAGGCACCCTGGGCAGGATCGCGAACGGTGAACACCACGCCCCCCACTCCGTCCTGGGCGCGCACCTGGACGACTACGGGCACGTCACCATCCGGACCGTGAAGCACCTCGCCGAAGCAATCTCCGTAGTCACGCAGGCCGGAGAGGTTCCCATGGAGCACGAGGCCCACGGAGTGTGGGTTGCGGTGCTGGATCCGCTGGAGCAGGGCCATGTTCCCGACTACCGGCTCTCGGTCACCTACCCGGGCAAGGACCCGGTGACCGTTGACGAGCCCTACCGCTACCTGCCCACAGTGGGCGAAGTGGACCTGCACCTCATCGGCGAAGGCCGGCACGAGAAACTGTGGCAGGTGCTTGGCGCCCACGTCCAGCACTACAAGTCAACGCTCGGAGACGTCAACGGTGTGTCCTTTGCCGTGTGGGCCCCCAACGCGCAGGCCGTCCGCGTCAAGGGTGACTTCAACGCCTGGGACGGACGGGAACACTCCCTGCGCTCGCTGGGTTCCTCCGGCGTTTGGGAGGTGTTCATTCCCGGTGTCACCGCCGGCGCCTGCTACAAATACGAGATCCTGACGCGGGGCGGTTACTGGGTTGAAAAGGCAGACCCACTGGCTTTCGGTACCGAAGTGCCTCCGCTGACTGCCTCCAGGGTGGTGGAACCCTCCTACGCCTTCAAGGATGACGAATGGATGGAAGCGCGGGCCAAGCGCGACCCCCACAACTCGGCCATGAGCGTCTATGAAGTGCACCTCGGGTCGTGGCGCCTGGGCCTTGGCTACCGCGAACTCGCCAAGGAACTGGTGGAGTACGTCAAGTGGCTCGGGTTCACGCACGTGGAATTCATGCCCGTCGCGGAGCACCCGTTCGGCGGTTCCTGGGGCTACCAGGTCACGTCCTATTTCGCGCCCACGTCCAGGTTCGGACATCCGGATGAGTTCCGCTACCTGGTGGATTCCCTCCACCAGGCAGGCATCGGCGTCCTGCTGGACTGGGTACCGGCGCACTTCCCGAAGGACGCCTGGGCGCTGGCCCAGTTCGACGGGGAGCCCCTTTACGAACACGCAGACCCTGCCCTTGGCGAACACCCCGACTGGGGCACCCTGATCTTCGATTTTGGCCGCACCGAGGTCCGTAACTTCCTGGTGGCCAATGCCCTCTACTGGCTGGAGGAATTCCACATCGATGGCCTGCGCGTGGACGCGGTGGCCTCCATGCTCTACCTGGACTACTCACGCCAGGAAGGACAGTGGCGGCCCAACCGCTTCGGCGGCAGGGAAAACCTGGAAGCCATCTCCTTCCTGCAGGAAGTCAACGCCACCGTCTACAAGACGCACCCCGGTGCTGTCATGATCGCGGAAGAATCCACGGCGTTTCCGGGCGTTACCGCCCCCACCAGCCACGGTGGCCTGGGCTTCGGCCTGAAGTGGAACATGGGCTGGATGCACGATTCCCTCAAGTACATCTCCGAGGACCCTTACAACCGCAGGTGGCACCACGGCACGGTGACGTTCTCCCTGGTCTACGCCTTCACGGAGAACTTCCTGCTGCCCATCAGCCACGACGAGGTTGTCCACGGCAAGGGCTCCATGCTCCGCAAGATGCCCGGTGACCGCTGGCAGCAGTTGGCGAACCTCCGCGCCTTCTTTGCCTACCAGTGGGCGCACCCCGGCAAGCAGCTCATCTTCATGGGCACCGAGTTCGGCCAGGAAGCCGAGTGGTCTGAACAGCACGGCCTGGATTGGTGGCTCGCGGATATCCCTGCACACAGGGGACTGCAGCTGCTGACCAAGGACCTCAACGAGCTGTACGCGTCCACCCCTGCGCTGTACACGCAGGACAACGTTCCCGCCGGTTTCCAGTGGATCAACGGTGGCGACGCGGACCGCAACGTCCTGTCCTTCATCAGGTGGGACGCCGACGGCAACCCGGTTGTCTGCGCCATCAACTTCTCCGGTGCCCCGCATGTCGGCTACACCCTGGGTGTCCCCACCGCCGGGGCCTGGACCGAGGTCCTGAACACCGACCACACCACTTACGGCGGATCCGGTGTGCTCAACGACGGCGAGCTGAAGGCAGTGGACGAAGGACAGGACGGACAGCCGGCGACACTGACTGTCACGCTGCCTCCGCTCGGGGCGTCCTACTTCAAACCAGGAGCATCAACGGCCGGCTGACCCGCCAGGGCGGTCATCCACAAAAGGCCCGGAATCCGCGTGATTCCGGGCCTTTCGGCTGCCTACAGGAGGCCACGTGGGGGCGGACTGGCGATCCGGGAGGAGTGGTGGTAGAGTTTATTTCCGCGCTGCTCCACGGAGTCAGACGGAAAACCGACCCCCAAGCATATGCTGAGGATGGTCGCGGACGCCGGTTTGACACGCAGGAAACCAGCGGGTAAGTTTGAAAAGTTGCTCCGGAGCGATCCTGAACGTTGGTTTGGGTGGTGCCGGGTGTGTCTGTTGTTTGAGAACTCAATAGTGTGCCAAGTTTGTTGATACCGATTATGTATGTAATTGGT